>JADZBJ010000132.1 GCA_020852155.1 Saprospiraceae bacterium
GTCATCAACATAACTCCACTGATGAGCACTCAAATCGTATTGGTTTCGGCACAAAATGACGAATGCAATATCCCACTGACTGACCAGATACTGATTCTGGTATATCCGCCGACAACAGTGCCGTTAATTGCTATACAAGGCAATACCCTGACTGCCGAAGGCGGTGCCTGGGCAACATACCAATGGCTGTTGAACGGAACGCCCATTCAGGATGCCAATAGCAGCAGTTTTACAGCGACACAATCCGGGGTGTACCAAGTCATCGTCAATGACGCCAATGGCTGCCCGGCACAATCTTCATCGTTGAACCTGACCGTTTCCGGTACGGATGCTTTGCCGGCATCTGTATTGAAATGCACTGTATCGCCCAATCCGGGATCAGGTATTTTCAACCTGAAACTGGATTTTAACAGCCAGCAATCCATCGAATGGAATGTATCGGACAGCAGCGAACGTCAGGTGCTTCGTTCTAAACAGCAGGGGCAGCAAATCAATGTGCCGATAGACCTCAGCCACTTGCCACAAGGCAATTATTTTCTCACTATTCGCCTGGCTTCCGGCGAACAGTTCAGAAGGCAGTTAATTAAAACGAATTGATTGATTCGATTGATCCGATTAAGTCCGATTGATTCGATTGATTCGATTTTGAATTACCTTTGAGGCCATTCCAGCATTGCACCGTTTTTTATAATCGGATCAATCGGACTTAATCGAATCAATCGAATCAATTTATGAAAATTGCCATTGGATGCGACCATGCGGGTTATCCATACAAAGACGCTCTGATCGCCATGTTGCAGGATCAGGGACACATGGTGCTTGACTTTGGCGCCAATTCCACTGAATCTGTTGATTATCCTGACTTTGCGCATGCCGTGGCCTCCTCTGTGGAATCAGGCCAGGCTGAACGCGGTGTGTTGCTGTGCGGTTCCGGCAACGGCGTGGCTATAACGGCCAACAAACATCAGGGCATTCGCTGTGCCCTCTGCTGGACGGAAGAAATTGCTTCGCTGGCCCGCCAGCACAACGACGCCAATGTCATTGCGCTGCCCGCGCGTTTTGTACCTGAAATACTGGCTCAGGCAATGGTTCGTATTTTCCTGCAAACAGATTTTGAAGGCGGTCGCCACGGCCGTCGTGTGGATAAAATCGCCTGTGCCTGAGGCAATGCTGTCGTCATGAAACTGACCCTACTTGGCACTGGAACATCACAAGGCGTACCTGTCATCGGTTGCGATTGTGCCGTATGCCAGTCGCCTGACCCGCGAGATCAGCGACTGCGAACTGCCGCGTTGATTTCAACCGACGATGGCCAGAACATTCTCATAGACGCCGGCCCTGATTTCAGGCAGCAAATGTTGCGCGAGAAAGTGCGTCGCCTCGATGCCATATTACTCACACATGAACACAACGACCATGTGATCGGAATTGATGATGTGCGTCCGTTCAATTTTTCTTCCGGAAAGGCTATGTCGGTTTACGGTTTGCCTCGCGTGACGGGCGAACTGCGTAAGCGTTTCGACTATGTTTTTGCTGAACCCATTCCCGGATTACCGCGCATTGAATTAAAACCCATCGAAGCAGGCGATACGCTTCAGTTGGGCAGTTTGACCATAGAAGCCATCGGCGTGATGCACGGCCGATTGCCCATTCTAGGCTATCGCATTGGCGACCTGACTTATTTGACGGATGTAAAAACGGTATCCGACGAGGATTTTCAGCGCATTTACAAAACGAAATACCTGATCGTCAACGCCTTGCAATTCAAAGAGCATCCCACCCACATGAACCTGGACGAAGCCCTGCGTTTTATTGAAAAAATACAACCCGAACGGGCCTGGCTGATTCACATGAGCCATCATATCGGCCTGGCTGCCGACATGGAAAGCCGCCTGCCAACGGGCGTTTCGCTGGCCTACGACGGGTTGGTGCTACATGCTTAAATATTCACTTTGATTTTCGAACCTGTTGTAATAACCAGGCGCGCTCGGCCACGAGCGGCGTTTCCTGTATTTTTTTCTCTAACCTTTTTCGCGCATCGGAAGCGCCGGGCGGCAAGCGCAACAGTTTGCCGGTAAAGACAACCAGGTTTCGGTACATTTCACGGTGGTAACCGATTTCACCATGACGCCGAATCCAGAGCAGGAAATTTTCGAGCAAAGATTCCAGCGCGTCGAAGGATTCTTGTTCGTAGTAAATTTTCAACAACATCCGTCGGCTTTCAAGTTTATACATCGGGTCGCTAAAACTCACATCGCGCAGTAGTTCCAGCGCATTGTCGTATTCGCCTTTTCTGAAAAAGTAAATGGCCCGATTATACAGGTAAATATTGTCGCGTTCATTCGCAGCCAGGTCATTGCGATATTGATCCAGAAAATTAGCCGCCTCTGCCCATTCGCCCAGTGCCAGGAAAGTCATCAGGACGTTGTTGTAGGTATATTTTGACAAAACGCCGCGATCATCATGCAGCACCCGGCGTTCGAGGCCCAGCAGGTAAAATTCCAGGGTGCGGCGTATGGCGCTTCGGTCGCCAGCATTAATACGGCGTATGCCATGGTTGATCGCCAGCATGAGCAAGTTGCGCGCTTCGGAGGGCAACACGATTCCGATATGTTGCGCCAGCAATTGCCGGTATGCTTCCATGTGTTCGCCGTCGTCCGGGTTGGCAAGCATGGCCTGACCAAGGCGATACATGGCAATGGCCGGGCGCGTTTGGTCGGGCCTTCCCGGTATTTGGGCAAGCAACGGATCCAGGTCTTTTATCTGCTGTTTTTCCCGGCCCTGCGTGCGACTGTTGATGGATTGCTGTGCCTGTTCCATACATACCAGGCGGAGAAGTTGCCCGACATACCAGGCATCCAGTTCATTTCGAATATCAGAGAAGTGATCTTCCTGTTCGCGATGCGCTCTGGCGGCCCATTCGTATTGTTCCATGCCCAGCCGAAATGCGACAAACGGCTGTTCGATGCTTTGATAATCCGCGTTTTTCAACACCTCCTCCAATTGACCTTCTGCCAGGTGAAAATTCTTGGTCAGGCCCAGTTTTCGGGTGGCCCGGAGTAAAAGCCATTCGCGATACCCTTCTTCTTCCTGTAATTCCTGCCAAACAAGAAATTGTCGCAGCACATCCGTCAATGCGCTCATTTCATGCCGTAATTTGGGCAAAGCGCCCTTCCCGGAGGGGAAAACAACTGCAATTGCCCGTGTTGTGTCGGGTGCAATATTCGCTTCACGGCTTTGCATCAGGTAGTCAAACAAACGCAGCACCTCCGCTCGCTGGTTGAACGCCGGCGAGGCCACCCACTCCCGCGCCGCCTTGAGTTGACGGCCATTCAGGGCATTAAAAATTTCGAGTAACGCAGAGGTTGTCAATTATTTGTTGAATTGGTTATTTGTTGAATTGGTTATTCGGGATTTGTTTTGACCTCATTATCAACATCAAACCACATCAAACGGCGCGACAGCGCCAATCTAACAACATCAAACGGCGCGCCAGCGCTCCCCCCTCACCACTTCAAAGTATAGCGCAGCGACGGCAGCACGGGCAATAAAGTGTATTGAATGGCGCGGCCGCGAATACCACTACTGGCATCCACAAACAAATAAAAAGGGTTTGCACGGTTGTAGGCATTATACACGCCGATTTGCGCTTCATGCCGGATGCGACCCGTTTTGTAATTAAAGTTGAGGGCAGCATCCAGTCGGTGGTAGTCCGGCAGGCGATAGCCGTTTACTTCAGTGTACAGAAACACATCGCGTTCGACTTCCCCTTCGGCGCTTTCATGCCGGTATTTTACGCCGGCCAGCGTGATCGGATTGCCTGTTGCAAAACTCCAGATCAGGTTGAAATCAAGCCAGTGACTGATTTTTTGCGAATAACTGATTTTGACATCATGGCGACGGTCCAGGCGATACGGAAATGCCTTTCCTGAATTGAGGTCAGGAAACTGGCGCTCGCTTTTTGACAAGGTATAGGCCAGTTGGCCTTGTGCGCGGCCGCGTGTGCGTTCCAGCACAAATTCCAGGCCGCGGCTTCGGGCAATACCGCTACTGATGCGATCTTCCCAGCCAGTGGCGTCTTCGGCGCCACCTGAAGTCAGCGCGTCGTTGGAGGAGACAAAAGTCAAAATGCTGCTGAATTGCTTGTCGTAAGCCGTGATCTGCGTATTCCAGCCGTTTTTCCAGGTCCAACCCGTACCCAACGAATATTGCCAGGCTACTTCGGGCGGTACGCGATTGGTACTCGGCACCCAGAGTTCAAAAGGCAGGCTGACATTATAACTACCGACCTGGTGCAGGTACTGGGCATTTTTATGCACACCCAGCCAAAAGTTCCACCCGCGTCTGCCGCTTCGCTGTACCCTGAAGCGCGGCAAAGCATACATGAATCGCGTTTTAAACAAAGAAAACAAAGATGCATTGACGCCTGCTTCAATATTCCAGAAGCGATTGGGCGTCAATTCCATATCCACATAACTTTCTGTTTCACCGGCTTTCAGGTTGATATTCGTCAGCAATATTTCGATCAATGAATCAATAGCGCCGGGGCCGATACCGGGTTGCAGGAAGTTCACAGACATAACCCCCGGCTGAAAATCGTGTATCGTGTGCGACAGGCCTGTTCGAAGGTTCAGGCGATTTCTGAACGACCAGGTGACGTCGGTTTTTCCGGACCAGTCTTCGATCAGTGTTTGATACAACTGGCCAAAGTTGGATATGATGCGCACTTTTCCCGTAGGGAATAATTCCTCCGAGCGGAATTGAAGACTGCTTCGATATAAAAAACGGCTATAACGAACGGTGGTATTAACGAACAGATTGGGTCGGGCAATGAAATTCCAGCGCAAGGCGGCGATCTTATTACCCCACCGGGTATTGATCGAACTGTTCTCGGTTAACAACCCGAACGGGCTGTCATATCGCTGTTGATAGCTGTTGCCAAAACCGTCGCCGCCGGTATAGAGGCTGAGGTAAATACGATGGCGATCCGAAAATGCGTAATTCCACTTGAAGTTAGCGTCGTAAAAACGATAGGCAATTTTGTCGCCCGTAAAATCCAGCAGATTTTCGCGGCCTTTCAACAGTTGAATCCAGGGGTCGAAATAGGTGAACCTGAAACCCAGCAAGGCAGAGCTGCGGTTGCGCACAATCGGGCCTTCGACGACGCCCGAACTGGCAAACAATCCGCCCGACACTTCGGCATGGTATTCCTGCAAATTGCCATCGCGCGTACGCACATCAATGACCGACGATGTTCGGCCACCGTATCGCGCCGGGAAATCGCCTTTCCACAATTTTGCACTGTTGATCGTAGCAGGATTGTATATGGAAAAAAGCCCCAGGGCATGACTCGGACTATACACAGGCACGTCATCGAGCAGAAAAAGATTTTGATCGGCATTGCCGCCGCGAACACTCAGGCTGCCCAGCCCGTCAACCCCCGTTTGAACGCCGCTTTGCAGGGCGGCAAAACGCAGCAAGTCAGGCTCGCCGCCGGGCGAAGGCATTTTATCAATTTTTTCCAGGCTTAATTCGCGCGGACTTTCAATATGCGGGCGTGGGATAGCCCTGTCAGCGGCGTCCGTAATGACGAGTTCGGGCAATACGGCATTCGGACGAAGGCGCACCCTCAAAAACCGATCACTTTCAAGATTGACCCGTACTGTATCGCTCAAGTAACCAATGTATGAAAACCGCAGTTGATGTTCGCCATCGAGCAGGCTCATGGTAAAAAAGCCGAATTCATTGGTCACTGTGCCCACATCCGGCTGGTTCATGACGCGCACCGTAGCGCCCAGCAGTCGCTCGCCGGTGGCCGCATCCATGACATACCCATTCAGGCTGTGGCGTATGTTTTTTTTGAACAAAACCACCTGCCCGTCCAGCGTTTTAATGCCAGCATTGGAACAAGCGGCAATGCGCTGCACAATTTCAAGAAAATCGGCATTTTCAAACGCCCAGTCGCCGGGTTCGCACGCCACAAACAATCGGCTGTTGAATACAATATTCACGCCGGTTTGACGACTCAATTGCACCAGCGCATCAGCCGGCGGACAATGCAGACAGGTAAAACTGACCTGTTGGGGGAAAAGCGTTTGGGCCGATGAACGGCCTGAAAACAGCACCAGCAATGTACAAACCAGCGGCCCTGACAGGGCATGCGTGTACCAATGGCGGCAGGGTTGTTTCAGGCTGGAAAGCATGGCGGCAAATATCGTGATAATGTGATGAAGTGTTGATGTGATAATGTGATGATGCGATGCTTTAACACATGCCTTATTTTGCAATAGATTGACATTTCTTTCCGGTAACAGATGCTTAACAGGAACGGACTTGCCCAAAATGCCGGGAATGCTTGGAAAGGCCAAAAAGCGACTCTACTTTTGCAGCCTCAAACGGCTTGATAGCCCAAAGACAGCATGGACAGTGATCCGTTATTATACTCGCGAAAAAAGAAGGCTCATAGAATTGAGCGATGCCGAACCGGGCTGCTGGGTACACCTCACTCCGCCCTTCGCGCCTGACGAACTGGAAGACTTTGCTCGCCGGTTCGCCATTGATGCTGCATTCCTGACTGACTCCCTCGACCTCGACGAACGCGCCCGCTACGAACGCGACGAGGACGTGCGTTTTATCCTGATCAACACGCCGGTCAAAAACAAAAACTCTCAGACCGAAAATGAAGCCTATTTCATTACTGTGCCAATTGGCATTATCCTGACCATTGAGCACGTCATTACGGTTTCGGCTTTTGAAACGCCGGTTTTGCAGAAATTCCTCGACAATAACGTACGCCATTTCAACCCCGCCGATGAAAAACGATTTGTCCTGCAATTGCTCGAACAAAACGTATTTCACTTCCTTTCCTGCCTGAAAACCCTCAACCTGCGCCGTAATCGCGTTGAGAAAGAACTCATGAACAGCAGCCAAAACAGCGACTTGCGCTCGCTGCTGTCCATCGAAAAAAGTCTGGTTTATTTCGTTAATTCATTAAGTGCCAATGAGTTATTGAAAATGAAAATGAAACGAACCGACTTTTTGCACATCAACGGTGATGAAGACCTGAGCGATCTTTTTGAAGACGCTATCATTGACAACTCTCAGGCCCTTTCAATGGCCAATGTCTACACGAACATCCTCAATGGCACGATGGATGCGTACGGCAGTATTATTTCCAACAACCTGAATCAGGTGATTCACCGACTGACCATCATCACGGTCGTATTGATGGTGCCGACCCTGATCTCATCATTTTTCGGAATGAATATTCCAAATGGCATTCCGGAGCATCCGATTGCCTTTTACACGACCATAATCCTCACCGGACTGGGTACGGGACTGCTCTACTGGGTCATGCAGCGCCGAAAGATGCTCTGAAACAACCCTTGCTGCGGTTTTTCCATCAGCATCGTTTGTCCGGGTGAAGGGTTCTGTTCATCTTTGCGGACTTAGATTTTATAGCATGAACATCAACAACATACAATCCTCTGGCAACCGCGCTACCCGCGAAGGTTTCGGACAAGGCTTGCTCGAAGCGGGCCGTCAACATCCTGACGTGGTCGCGCTGACTGCCGACCTCATGGAAAGCCTGCAAATGCAGCATTTCCAGAAAGAATTTCCAGAACGCTTTTTTCAGGTCGGTATCGCCGAAGCCAATATGATGGGCATCGCTGCGGGGCTGGCCACTGCCGGAAAAATTCCGTTCACGGGCACCTTCGCCAATTTCAGCACAGGCCGCGTGTACGACCAAATCCGTCAGAGCATTGCCTACTCGCATAAAAATGTCAAAATCTGCGCTTCGCACGCCGGCGTTACCCTGGGTGAAGACGGCGCAACGCACCAGATTCTGGAAGACATCGGTATGATGCGTATGCTGCCCGGCATGACCGTCATCAATCCCTGCGATTACGAACAAACGCGCCTGGCCACCCTGGCCATCGCCGAACACTACGGGCCTGTTTATCTCCGCTTCGGCCGCCCGGCCTGGCCGATGTTTACCGAAGGCATGAAATTTCAGATCGGCAAGGCCCTGCACCTCGCCAAAGGCAGCGACCTGACCATTTTTGCCACAGGGCACCTGGTCTGGACGAGCATCGAAGCCGCCAAAGAACTGGCCGCTCAAGGCATCAGCTGCGAGGTCATCAATATCCACACGATCAAGCCGCTGGACGACGAGGCGATCCTGGATTCAGTCAGTAAGACGCGCGCCGTTGTGGTCGCCGAAGAACATCAGCGCAATGGCGGCCTCGGCGACGCTATCGCTAATTTGCTGTCGCAAAAAATGCCCGTTCCGATTGAATACGTGGGCGTGAACGATCAATTCGGTGAAAGCGGCAAGCCAGCCGAACTACTCGAAAAATATGGTTTGGGTAAAAAAGATATTCTCTGGGCGGTTAAGGACTTGCTGGAGCGTAAATAGGATCAGGATTATAATACTCACTCAAAATTTGCTCACCGTGAAAAAGCATATTCTTTTACTGGCTTTATTCCAGATAACACTGGTTGCCCTTGTTCATGCTCAACCGCGATTCCGCGGGGGAATTGTCGCTGGCTTGAGCGCCTCACAAATTGATGGCGACGAATCAGCCCGTTACAACAAACTCGGATTTGTCGGCGGCTTGAGGGTCATCGGCCGATTGAAACAACGCACGGAAGCCAGTATCGAATTTTTGTATGCACAGCGCGGCTCTCAAACCGAATTGATTAAAGATCAAGCCAATCCTTACGGTTTTTCATTGAGTATGAATTACGTCGAGGTGCCGCTCCAATGGCATTACAAGGATTGGCTCGTGGAAGGCGAAGGCGACGACGAAGACTACTACAAGGTTTCGTTTAATGCCGGTTTGTCTTATGCGCGTTTTATTGGCTACAAAGACCGCGATTATTACTGGACTGGGCTTGTGCCGGATTACATCAATAAAAACGATGTGAGCATGTTGCTGGGAGCCAATTTTTTCGCCAATCGCCATATAGGTTTCACGTTCCGTTATGTGCGTAGCCTTACGTTCATGTACGACCCGCGCGACTTCGCCAATCCGCCATACAGAAAGGGCTGGCTGGGCCATTGCCTCTATTTTCAGACTGTTTATTTACTGTAATGATGGTCAATCTGATTTCCGATACGGTTACGAAACCAACCGAGGGCATGCTGCGTGCCATGTGGGCCGCCGAGGTCGGCGACGATGTTTTTCGCGAAGACCCCACCATTCGCCATTTGGAAGAAAAAGCGGCAGCCTTATTCGGCCACGAAGCCGCCGTGTTTTGTCCAAGTGGTACGATGACCAACCAGATTGCCATCAAAGTGCATACGCGCCCGCTGGATGAAGTGATTTGTGATGAAATGAGCCATATTTTCCAGTATGAAGTGGCTGGTTATGCTTTTCACTCTGGCGTAGGGGTCAACCTGATTCGCACCGAAAACGGCATCCTGAATGCTCAACAAGTGGAGGCGGCCATCAAGCCGCGTTACGATTGGCTGCCTGTCAGCAAATTAGTGGTGCTGGAAAATACCTGCAACAAAGGCGGCGGCAGTATTTATGCTATTGAAGCCATTCGGGCAATTCGACAGATGTGCCTGCGTCGCGGTTTGGCCATGCACCTCGACGGCGCACGTATATTCAATGCGCTGGTCGAAACCGGAGATTCCACGACCGACATCGGCGCGGAGTTTGACAGCATCAGCGTTTGCCTGAGCAAAGGACTGGGCGCTCCGGTGGGTTCGTTATTGATCGGCAGTCAGGATTTTATCGCCGAAGCGCGCCGCGTGCGCAAGGTAATGGGCGGCAGTATGCGCCAGGCTGGCTACCTGGCCGCTGCGGGCATTTACGCCCTGGATCATCACGTAGAGCGTCTGCGCGAAGACCATCAACACGCGCATTTGCTGGCCGATGCCCTGCAAGACCTTGACTGGGTGGCCGGAATTCGGAAGGTGGAAACCAACATCGTTATTTTTGACCTGAAAGGCGATCTGATGGCAGCGTCAGTGCTGGAAAATTTATCCAAAAAAGGTGTCAAAGCCAGTGCTTTCGGCCCGCAAACCATCCGTTTTGTCACCCACCTGGATGTCACAAGGGCCATGATAGACAATGCTATCACAGCCCTGCGAAGTCTCTAATTTTTCAAATTTCAAATTTCAAATTTCAAATTTCAAATTTCAAATTGTATATTTTTTTTATTTGAAATTTCAAATCTCCAATTTGAAATTTGAAAAGTTTAGTTGGGGAACACAAAGCCCTTGGTTTGAGCCTGTTCTACCACTGCATTAATTAAAACATTATCAAGCGTTTCGGTAGACGTGGCATTTTTCGCTGATTCAGCCGCAATGTAACGGGCGATTTCCTTATCGAGATCAGCCAGTTCCTTGCGAATTGCGGTGCGTTCCTTGCTCAGGCGGTCAATTTCAGCCTGAATTTCGGTTTTGCTTTTTCCTTTCAGTTCCTGAGGCAATTCCTCCTCCTTGATTTTATCCACGAATTTTTCGTCCGCTTTGGCGGCATCCACCATGTCCCAGTCTTCGTTGCGGTAGGTGCTTTTGGATTTGGCCACAGCGCGTTGTGTGGCATTTCCGGCGCTGTATAACGCGGCGTTTTTGTCTTGAGCCACCTGACGCTCTTTTTTATCCATACCACTGCTGCCGTAGCCGATATAGGTCTTGTTAAGGCGTTCATTCAGTTCGCCCACTTTTGAATCATACGGTGTGCTGATGTGAACCACTTTTTTGCCGGTATCAATAATCAGGTATTTGCCTTTGCCGATCGTGGCGCCGTCCTGCCATTTGGTATTGACGCCTGTTTCGTAGTCGCCGCAGTGGATAGTGTTGATGATAATCCCGCGTTCGGCGGCCTGTTGGCAACTGGTGCGGTAGTCAATTTCGCCTTGTGTGAAGGGTTCATTTCCGGCGATAACAATGATGCGCAACTGGTCGGCGCCATTGGTCCATTTCAGGCTGTCGAGGCTCGTCTTGATGACATGGCCGCAGTATTCATTGCCGCCATTGGTGCGCAACTGGAACAATTTTTCGGACAAGCCATCCAGGTCTGTGCTCATGGGCTGTACCTGGCGAATGAAGCCAGTTCGAGCGTCGAGGCCGTCGTTGCCGTATTCATAAAGCGCGATTTCCAGGGTTGCGTTCTGATTTTGGCGCTGTGCATCAGCCAGTCGGTTGACCATTTTCCAGAGTTGGGCCTTGGCCTGATCAATGAGGCCATCCATGCTGTTGGATGTATCCAGCAGCAGCGCCACCTGAATGCTGTTTTGGGCAGCAGCATGGCCGACGGTTGAGGGTTGAAGACCGGCGGCCGAGGGTAAAGGGCTGAGGGTGGAAGGGTGAGGAAGTTTGGAAGCGGTATTGAGGTTAAAGAAGAAAAGGGCAGTCAAGAGCATTTTCAAAAACATGGCGTAGTGATTTTTTAGTACGAATGATACGAAAACGCCTTGGATGCCGCTTTAAGGTCAAATTGCATAAAGTGCCCTGAATTTTAACATTTGCGGAGCATGAGGATGAAAATTTGTAAATCCTCAAAATCAGAAAAATCAAGTAAATCCTGAGCGGTTGTTTAAATTTCCCTGCTGGATTCAAAAAGATGCCTTTTTGACCCAGTGAGGGAATTTTGAACAACCGCTGAACTACCTTTGCACGAACGAATTTCCCTTACATGTCAGAAATCTCCATTGCCGAGCGAATCAACGATTTGCTTGAAGAAAAATACCGCACCGACGAAATGTTCGCCGACTGCTACACCGTAGAAGTTGAACTCAAACCCAACCAGCGACTGTATGTTTTTGCAGACAGTGATTCGGGTATGAGTTTTGAAAAATGCCAAAAACTCAGCCGTTACCTCGAAAGTTTCATTGATACCAATGGCTGGCTCGGCGAAAAATACGTCCTGGAAGTCAGCAGCCCCGGCATCGGACGGCCCTTGAAATTCCCGCGCCAATACAAGAAAAACATCGGGCGCACGCTGGCTGTCAGCACCACTGCCGGAGAAAACCACACTGCCACCCTCGCAGAAGCCACCGACGAGCACATTATGCTCACACAAACAGTGGTGGAAAAAATTGAAAAAAAGAAGGTCGAACGTGTCATCGAAACGACCATCCCTTACGCCAGCATTCAGAAAGCCGTCGTTAAACTGGCTTTTTGAAGGTTGGTTATTTGTTGAGTTGGTTATTTGGTTATTGTTGAATGATGAAAACAAATAACCAGTTCAACAAATAACCAAATAACCAATTCAACAAAAATCCACTCACCCATGAGCAACAAAACAGCCGTCGTAACTGGCGCAACCAAGGGCCTGGGTCGGGCCATTGCCGAAATTCTGGCCGAAAATGGTTTCGACCTGTGTGTTTGCGCCCGCACCGAGCGCGATCTCGAAGCCATGCAAACCGACTGGCAGCAACAATTCCCGGCGGTGCGGCTCCACACCTTTCCGGTGGATGTGAGTAAAAAACACGAGGTGGTGGAGTTCGGGAAATTCATTCGAAACACATGGCCCCATCTGGATATTTTGGTCAACAACGCCGGTATTTACCTGCCGGGCCTAGTCACTGAAGAACGGGAAGGAACGCTGGAAACGCTGCTCGAAACCAACCTCATGAGCGCCTATCACCTCACCAGAGGAGTTTTATCCATGATGCTGGAGCGCCGTAGCGGCCACATTTTCAACATGTGCAGTATCGCCAGCTTATTTGCTTATCCGAACGGCGGGTCGTACAGTATTTCAAAATTTGCCCTGCTGGGTTTTTCAAAAGCCCTGCGGGAAGAACTCAAAACCAAAGGCATCCGCGTCACCAGCCTGATGCCCGGCGCGGCCTGGTCTGACTCCTGGAGCGGCGTTGATCTGCCGCAGGAGCGACTCATGCAGGCCAGCGACGTCGCCAAAGCGCTCTGGGGCTGCTATTTGTTATCCGATTCCGCCGTCGTGGAAGACATCGTTTTACGCCCTCAATTAGGCGATTTATAACCTACAATTATTTCCACAACATGGTTGCCATCATTATGGGCTCCGACTCCGATTTGCCAGTGATGCAAAAAGCAGCGGACATCCTCACCGATTTGAAAGTACCTTTTGAAATGACCATTGTGTCGGCACACCGCACGCCGCAACGGTTGTTCGATTTTGCGGCTCAGGCACATACACGCGGCATTCGCGTGGTGATTGCCGGTGCTGGCGGCGCGGCGCATCTGCCGGGTATGGTGGCAGCTATTTCGCCGCTCCCGGTGATCGGCGTACCCGTCAAATCGAGCAATTCCATTGATGGCTGGGATAGTATTTTGAGCATCCTGCAAATGCCGGAAGGCGTTCCGGTGGCGACTGTGGCCTTGAATGCCGCGCGCAATGCCGGTATTCTGGCGGCGCAAATGCTGGCAACATCAGATGCCGATCTGTTGCAACGTATTGCGGATTTCAAGAAAAATCTTGAAAAAATCGTACTGGAAAAAGCGGCTAAAATGGACAGGAAACCCGGATAAGTGATTTTGAAGATTTACAGACGCGAGTCTTTCAAAACCACTTTGGGTTGACGATAAAACCTAATTTTCCCTTGGCAATCCCCTGATTTTAGTGGTCGTTCCAATTTTGCTGATGTCTGCATGTAATTGAGCGGCCGTAGCAATTTCCCGATTTGAATAAAAGAGCAAAAAGCCGGTCAGCAGAATCATCAAATAGTACAGATACGTGAAAAGCATCAGCATACCTGCTTTGGCAATGGTTTCAAATTGACTCATCGTATCGTCGCCCGGAGGCACGAGCCAACTGAACAGGTGCAAGGTCATGCTCCATAGTTCGCTGTTCAGGAACAACAAAAACAGCATATAGAATCCGGTCAACAACCCGCCAATCAGCACCACTTGTCCCCAGCGAATCATGCCCATTGACTTGAGCAGGGCGCGCTCCGGCATCAGGGCTGAAGCGTAGGTATGTGCCAGTATCAGCGGTAAAAACCAAAATGCCAATCGCGCTAACCTTCCAGTGCCGTTATCAGCGGAGGTGATGGACATCGCGCCGATAAATACCATTGCGCCAATCAGCAAAAAAATACCCTGCCGCCATAAAATGCTTCTCCAGGTCGGTTCCGCCTGCCCTTTGGGGGTGGCTTCTCTGGCAAACGCCCAACTGACGAGGCTGCCCAGGCCCGTCAAAATCGCCAACTGAACCAATGGCAGCAGCCACGATTTGTCATCGCCGAGGCCGTCAGAAAACAACAGCGGCACGGCATTCAGCATGGAAAATGTGTCATAACCCAGAAAAAAACGCTCAGTCACCAGACGATCCGAAGCGCCAAAACCAGCCAGCAGGAACATTGCCGTAGCCAGCAACGCACCGCCCGGTAAAGCGCCGGGATAACGGCGAAACATCGTAAAGGCATCCGACAGGATTTCACCGGCATTTTTGATCGAAACAAGGCTGACCGTTTCCTGGCGCAACGGCGGCGCTTCACGTTCAAATGCCTGTTGGGAGAACAACCCGTGACGCGCCTTGTGCCAGGGCAACCAAACAAAATACCACAACACAAACAGCGCAGATACCAAAATAAACGCTCCGCGAATGACATCGGGCGTTTCTGTAAATCTTGTCAAAAAGCCTTCGAAAATGGCCGCCAGTACAATGATGGGCGCTACGCCAATGAAAATTTTCAAGCCCTGACGCATGGACACCGAAAAGGCCTGCGCTCGGGTGTATGTTCCGGGAAATAACAAACCCGAACCAGCCACCAGGCCCGCCGCTCCGGCTATGATGATGGCGCTGATTTCCAGCGTTCCATGTATCCAAATGGTCAGGAACGAAGGCCAGAACAAGCCTTTTTCAATAAAAAAATACTGAAACGCGCCGACCATAATGCCATTATAGAGCATAATGAAGACCGTGCCAACGGACGCCAATACGCCGAATATGGCCGTTCGCATGGCCACAAACAGGTTGTTGGCCGCGATACCCAGCGTCATACCCAACGGGCGACTGTCTTTGTACACCGCCATCGGGTCGCCCTTTTGGATGTTTTCCAGCGTCATGTCCACATAACTGTCGCCCAGCACCACCCGCGCAAAATCAGGATTGATCATGCTCGATAAAACCCCAATGCCAAAAGCCAGTACGAAAATCAGAAATGACAACAACAAAGCCCTGCGGTGCAGCCACATCAAAGCCGGTACTTCGTCGGTCCAAAACAGGCGAAGGCGCTCCTTTCGCAGGCGTTTCCCCTTGTAAATATGATGAAAAATTCGCTGCGCCATGCCATTGAGGTATGCGCGCACCGATCGCGTCGGGTAGAACGTCCGCGCATACGAAAGATCATCCGTGACCTGAATAAACAATTCACTCATGCGCTCGGGGTCGCTGTTGTTGTCGCGCATGAGCTGCTCATATTCAGCCCATTTGTCTTTGTTTTGCTCAATGAATTGGGTTTCTTTCATGAAACGGTGGCCTTACAGCAATTTATCATTCCGTTAAAATAATGTTTTTATTTGAAGCAAATATCGGTGCAAGAAAAAAAGTTTACTTCATTTGCCCTTGCAATTTCGCATTCACCTGAACAAATTTTAACTGTATGAAATTCATTTACACCCTCATTCTGGCATTTGTCATGACTACCGCTGCTCAGGCGCAGGAAATCAAGGCCAATCCGATTGGTTTACTTTTCGGCAATTTTGACATTGCGTACGAACATTTCCTCACTGAAGACTGGGGCGTAGAGGGTTTGGTTGGTTTTCTTTCCAATTCTACGGATGTTGGCACCCTTGAGTACAATCGTAACGCCATTTCATTCGGCGCGACAGGCAAGCACTACTTCAACCCTCGTCGTGGTTGCGATCGTTTTCATGTAGGCGCATACACTCGCTTTTCTTCAGGTAGCTGGGAAGCAAATGATAGTGGCACAACAAGAAGCGTTTCCAATACCAGCCTTGCACTCGGCTTTTTCATCGGCCAAAAGTGGGTATCCAAGGGCGGTGTCAGCATTGAACTAGGCCTTGGCGCTGGCCGTAAATTCGTGAACGATTACAGTGATGAAGAATTTGATGTTCTCGCCGATATTATTGACGTTGACTTTTTCGGCCGCCTCGCATTAGGCTACCGCTGGGCATCAAAAGATTCCCGCGACTAATCTATACCAGGATTTAAGTGATTTTGAA
>JADZBJ010000133.1 GCA_020852155.1 Saprospiraceae bacterium
ACGCACCGGGGCAAACCACCACGTATTATCTGAGCATTATGGGTGGCCCTACAGTTTGTAGCCTCGACACCAGCCTGACCGTCACTGTGGCACAGGCATCCATCAACGCCGGAGCCGACCAGGAACTGTGCGAAGGCGAGCCACTGCAACTTTCTGCAACCACCACGGGTGATGCCGGATTTATTTACTGGTTAACGCCGGACAGTCTGGCAGGGAACAACATCAGTTTCAATCCCGTCGCATCAGGAACAGTACTGTCCATCCTGGAATACGGCCCGCTCGGTCGTTGCCGTGCTGAAGGCAGTTTTGACCTGACCGTTTTCCCGGGTGTGGTATTGGGCCAAATCGGCGTAGAGGTTAAGGATGGAGTGCAACAACCCTATTGCGCAGGCACTCCGGTAACGTTAAAAATTACGGCGTTCCCGAATGATGCCGCATTGATTTGGCTTCAAAATGGCACTCCACTGGAACAAACAGGTGATTCAATCGTAGTCAGGCCCGATGTGACCGACGGCTCGGTCGTGTACACCGTACAAGCCAGCACAACAGATGGCTGCACCGCCACCAGTTTGCCCGTCGAAATTGCCTTCCAGCGTTGCCTGTATATTCCGAATGCTTTCACGCCGAATGGCGACAGCAATAATGACACCTTTGGTCCGATCATTCCGGGCGGAGGCGCCACCGTGCCGACCTTCATGGTGTTCAATCGCTGGGGCAAAAAAGTATTTGAATCCAGCGACAACGGCCTGTGGGACGGCAAAATTGACGGAAAGGACGCGCCAGTAGATGTGTACGTCTGGTATGCTGTCATCCGTTACAGAGACGGACAAGAGGAAACCCGGAAAGGCGAAGTGACGCTAATCAGGTGACGCGGATTGCACGGATATCTCAGATTGACGCGGATTTCCTTACGCGGATTGCGCGGATATTTTGAAAACGCGGATTACGCGGATCATTCTGATTGACGCGGATTTCCTTAGTGTCTCTTCGTGTGCCTTAGTGCCTTCGTGGTGAAAATGCGGATATTTCAGATTGACGCGGATTTCCCTACTTCAGAAGGTGAACCAATCGGATCAATTATCTAGATTGCGATATTTTCCACAATCTCAAGTCCATAGCCGACAAAACCGGTTCTGGGCTTGGGATTGTTGGTCAACAGGCGAATTTTGCTGATACCCAATTCACGCAGAATTTGAGCGCCCACGCCAAAGTCCTTTTTCCCCATAGCGGTATGCAGTTCAAATTTTTCCGGCGTACCGTCTTCTACCAATTGTTTGTAATGATTGAGTTTAGCCATCAGGTTGGCTTTATCCCCCTGGCGCAGATAGACGAATGCACCCTTTTCAGCCTGACTGATCTGCTGTAAGGCATTACTGAGTTGATGACCATAGTCAGACAGCAAAGAGCCTAGAATACCGCCGGTTTCAGACCATGAGTGCACGCGAACCAACACAGGTTCATCTTCTGTCCATTCGCCTTTTTTCAATACCAGATGCGTGTCATCGCTGGCGACATCCGTAAAGACGATGGCTTGAAATTCGCCGTGAATGGTACGCATGGTTGTTTCCATTTCACGCCTTACGAGGCGTTCGGTACGCATTCGATAAGCGACCAGATCATCAATAGAAATGATTTTCAGGTCATGCTTTTTCGCCACATCAACCAATTGCGGCAGACGCGCCATTGTGCCGTCTTCATTCAATATTTCAACCAGAACACCTGCCGGATACAAACCTGCCATACGCGCCAGATCAACTGCCGCTTCCGTATGGCCAATGCGCCGAAGTACGCCGCCCGACTTGGCCCTCAGCGGGAAAATATGCCCCGGACGAGCATAATCGCTGGGCCTGGCTGCGGGGTTAGTCAGAAAACGAATACCTGTAGCGCGGTCATAGGCGCTGATGCCGGTTGTACAACCATGTCCAATCAGGTCAATGGACACTGTGAAAGCCGTTTCGTGCAGGGCGGTGTTACTGCTGACCATCAGGTTGAGGTCCAGTTCCTGCGCGCGTTTTTCTTCAATAGGCGTACAGATCAGGCCGCGACCGTGAGTAGCCATGAAATTGATAATTTCCGGCGTTACGGTTTCTGCGGCGCAAATAAAATCGCCTTCATTTTCACGGTCTTCATCATCAACAACAATGATGACTTTTCCGGCGCGCAGATCGGCGATGGCTTCTTCGATGGTGTTCAGTTTGAACATGCAGACAAGATAAAAAAGTGCTGAAAAAAATGGTTTATCCCCAAAGGCGGTGCAAAGGTAGATCTTAGCGGTTGTTTAAAATTCACTAACTGGCTCAAAAAGGCATCTTTTTGCTGCTATCCTTCTCTTGTTTTTCAGGCTGAAACCCACGCTTCACCCCGAAAAACAAGGATTGGCTATCACCAAAATCTGCTCTTTTTGAATCCAGCAGTGAAATTTAAACAACCGCTTAGTCAAACTGAAAACCATGAAGGAGCAGGGTTCATTTTGCCAGATCGCCAAATTCGCTGTTTATTTGCCGTCGGGCTCGAGCAAACCAACCCAGACCGGGCCGTTTGAATATGCGATATAACATGTCTCCCGCGGTGAGTGGCGCGGTACTGAATCTGCTCATTCTGAACGTTTTGATGTTTGTCGGCTCTTATATGGTGCTGGGCGCCGAAACCCATTCCGCCGATGGTTATGAATCGCTGTGGCGCTTGAAACTGGCTTCTTTCATGCCCGGATCGGAACATTTTCAGCCGTGGCAAATTTTAACGCACATGTTCATGCACGGCGACATCATGCACCTGGCATTTAATATGTTCTCGCTGTATATGTTCGGATCTATGGTCGAAATGACCTGGGGAACCAACCGTTTTTTATTCTATTATCTCTTTTGTGGTATTGGCGCCTGGGCATTGTTCTGGGGCATTCAGTGGTGGGAACTTGCGCGCGAAGGCTACGACCCGACAACCTGGCCCGCGCCTATGCTTGGCGCATCGGGCGCTGTTTATGGTATTTTAGTGGCTTTTGCCTGGAATTTTCCGAATCAGGAATTGCGCCTGCTCTTTCCGCCGATTGCCATGAAAGCCAAGTATTTTGTCATCATCATGGCAGCCCTTGAGTTTTTCTACGGCGTGCGCGGCACCTCAACAGGTATAGCGCACTTCGCACACATCGGCGGCGCACTGTTCGGCTTGCTGTTGATCTTGTACTGGAACTACGGGAAAAGACGATAAAAAGTTGAAAGTTGAAGTGGTTGAAAAGTTGAAATGTTGTTGAAAGTTGAAGTAGTTGAAGGTTGAAATTGTTGAAGGTTGAAATGTAGTTGAAAGTTGAAGTAGTTGAAAGTTGAAGTGGTTGAAAT
>JADZBJ010000134.1 GCA_020852155.1 Saprospiraceae bacterium
CAGGGGCGTTGGGTTGTTGTAGTTGTAGGTCTTTTTCTCCCAGCCGAAGAAAGGATGGGGCAGCGAAAGGGCATGACCCATTTCATGCGCCCAGGTGTGGTCGCCAGCCGCCGCGCAGGAGTGAGAAACCGCCATGCCGGCATAAGGCAGGTTGTAGCCGCAATTTCCTGCGGGATCGCTGACGAAATAGCAGTTTGCTGCGCCTTCCACGTTGTTGTGCAGCATCATCTCAATGCCAAGCGGCAGGGTAGCGTGCTGGTACCATTTGCTGCTGTCAATGTAATTCCAGTCGTTTTTGCTGTAAAACTGAATCCGCGAGGCTTTATAATCCTCATTCAACCTGCAAAAGGCGTCCAGCGTTGTGTTGGCTGAAAAACGACCCACGCCATTGTCCTTTTCCAGCAAGTGAATCTGAATGGCCACGTACAGGGTGTCTGAAGAACGATCCTCCACAAAAATCTTGTCGCGCTTGTAGTCCAGCAACCAGGGGTCGAGTCCTGTCGGCGCGCCGCAGGGATTCAGGTCGTACTTGGATAGTTCCTGCGCAAAGCCCGTGAAGGGCAGGAGGAAAAGGGCAAAGAGTAAGGAACGCGGCATGCCGGGAAATTAGGAAATTAAGAAATTTTTTGAAATTGGGAAATTTAGGGGGATGGTGTGCAGGGGCAAAAAAAAGAGACACAAAGGTACATGGTGCTGGCCATTTTACGGCGCATGATGCTGATCCTTTGTGTCTCCGGGAAATCTGTTTTGAACAGACTATTTCATGCCGAAATCTTTGCGGATTTTATTCAGGGCGGAGCCGGATTTTACCCACTCAATTTGTTGCGCGTTGTACGTGTGGTTTACGTTGAACGTGTCGCTAGAGCCGTCGGCGTGATCCAGTTTGATTTGCAGCGCTTTGCCTGGGGCAAAACTTTCAAAACCAAGAATGCTCACCACGTCGTCCTGACGAACCTTGTCGTAGTCGGCCGGGTTGGCGAAAGTAAGCGCCAGCATGCCCTGTTTTTTCAGGTTGGTCTGGTGGATGCGCGCGAAAGATTTCACGACAACGGCTTTGACGCCCAAGTAGCGTGGTTCCATGGCTGCGTGCTCGCGGCTGCTGCCTTCACCGAGGTTTTCCTCACCGAAAATGATGGTACCAATGCCTTTTTTCTGATACAAACGGGCAGAAGCCGGAACCTCCATGTGCTGGCCGTTGAGCATGTTCAACACCTTGTTGCGCTCGCCATTGAAGAAGTTCTCCGCGCCGATGTAGCAGTTGTTGGAGATGTTTTCCAGGTGGCCGCGGTATTTCAACCAGGGACCTGCCATGGAAATATGGTCTGTTGTACACTTGCCTTTTGCTTTGATGAGCAGGCGCATGCCAATCAGTTCGTCAACGGTGATCGGGGTGAAAGGTTTCAGCAGTTGAAGGCGTTCGGACGTTTTTTCCACGGCAACTTTCACGGCGCCGCTTTTTTTAGCGGGTGCGATGTAGCCCGGATCTTCCACGTCAAATCCTGCTTTTGGCAGTTCGATGCCTTTTGGCGGATCGAGTTTGACCTGTTCGCCTTTTTTATTGATGAGCGTTCCTTTTTTCGGATTGAAACTCAGGTCGCCTGCGATGGCAAAAGCCGTCACGATTTCCGGACTGGCCACGAAAGCGTGGGTGTTCGGATTGCCGTCGTTCCGGCTGGTGAAGTTCCGGTTGAAAGAGGTCATGATGGAGTTTGGACGCTTGAGGTCGTCCATGTGCCGCGTCCACTGACCAATGCAGGGGCCGCAGGCATTTGCCATCACCACGCCGCCGATTTTGGAGAAATCATCCAGCAAGCCGTCGCGTTGCGCCGTAAAGCGGATCAATTCTGAACCGGGAGTAATGGTGAAGGAAGCCTTGACTTCCAGGTTTTTCTCGCTGGCTTGGCGGGCGATGGAGGCTGCACGGGTCAAATCTTCATAGGAAGAGTTGGTGCAGGAACCGATCAAACCCACTTCCAATTTAACCGGGTATTTGTTCTTTTTCACCGCAGCGGCGAATTTGGACAAAGGCCAGGCCAAATCCGGCGTGAATGGTCCGTTGATGTGCGGTTCGAGTTTGCTCAGATCAATTTCAATGACCTGATCGAAGTATTTTTCAGGATTTGCGTACCATTCCGCGTCGCCGGTCAGGTAGTCCGCTACTTTGTTGCACATATTGGCCACTTTGGCGCGGCCGGTTGCTTTGAGGTAGCGGGCCATGCTCTTGTCGTACCCGAAGGTAGACGTGGTTGCGCCAATTTCTGCGCCCATGTTGCAGATCGTGCCTTTACCTGTTGCGCTCATGCTTTGCGCGCCCGGGCCGAAATACTCCACGATCGCGCCGGTTCCGCCTTTTACGGTCAGAATACCGGCCACTTTGAGGATAACGTCTTTAGGCGAAGTCCAACCCCGGAGTTTGCCGGTCAGTTTCACGCCGATCAATTTTGGCATCTGAAGTTCCCAGCCCATGCCGCTCATCGCGTCCACCGCGTCTGCGCCACCTACACCGATGGCTACCATGCCTGCGCCGCCTGCGTTAACGGTGTGCGAGTCCGTACCGATCATCATACCGCCCGGGAAGGCGTAGTTTTCGAGTACAATCTGGTGGATAATGCCTGCACCTGGCTTCCAGAAGCCTATGCCGTATTTTTGAGAAACCGTAGAAAGAAAATCAAAAACCTCTTTGTTTTTAGAAAGGGCGACGGCCATGTCTTTGGTCGCGCCTACGTCTGCTGTGATGAGGTGGTCGCAGTGAACCGTACTAGGAACGGCAACTTTTTTGCGGCCGCAGGTCATAAACTGTAAAAGGGCCATTTGAGCCGTCGCGTCCTGCATGGCCACGCGGTCAACCTGAAAAAAGACATAGTCCGAACCGCGCTTGTAGTCGGCCATTGGGCTGTCTTCGTGGAGGTGGGCGAAAAGTATTTTTTCGGAGAGGGTCAGCGGGCGTTTCAGTTTGGCCTTTGCGGCGTCCACGCGAGCAGGGTACTTCGCGTAGAATTCCTTCAGCATCTTTAAATCGAAGATCATTATTGAATATGAATTAGGGATAACAAAATCTGTTTGAAAAACGCGCAAATGTATGTTGTTTTACGGCAATTTCAACAAAAAATGGATGGTAAAGTTTTCGGAAATGTGAAAAAAGAGGTGATAGTGGGTGAGGCGCTTTGGGAAGTATGAAAGGTATATAAAAACATAGCCCTGCACGTGTGTTGTCTCCTGGGATGGGGCAACGGGTTGGGGAATAAACGGGAAAATAATAACGGAACGCGAAACGAGGGGCGTGCTCGGCATTTCTACGTTTCGTATGGCGTTGGCCTACGTTTCTACATTTCGTATGGCGTTGCCCTACGCTAGGAGATGACGCCCTTTC
>JADZBJ010000135.1 GCA_020852155.1 Saprospiraceae bacterium
CATTCAATTGCGGCGTATGCTCTAAAGCACTCCTCAGGACGCGGAGCGCTTCTTCCAATTCATCGCGGGCGATAAGCCCCCGCACTTCGGCAAGGAGAGGTTGCTGGTTCATGCCGTTCGGATTGTTTATCATGTAAAGTTAAATCAGGGACGAAGCGATTTTGATGTTTCCCTTGAGGGGAAAGGTATTAGCAGGCAAATGTCGAGAAAAAATGCAAATATGCCCATACGTTCCGCCGAACGGGGTTCGGCGGAACCTCACGAAATCCTGCTCCAAACCCTGGCCTCCCGACTATCGGCGGTGAGTTGTTGCCTCAGTCGCTGGTGCTCTGGCGCGGCGAGGGCCGGGTCTTTCTCCAGGATTTGCGCCGCGATGTCGCGGGCCGCCGCCAGAATTTGCCCGTCGCGGGCCAGGTCGGCCAGCAGAAAGCGCAGCATACCGCTTTGTTGGGTGCCTTCGATGTTGCCGGGGCCACGCAGGCGCAGGTCGGCTTCGGCGATCACAAAACCGTCGGTGGTTTGTACCATCGTCTGGATGCGTTCGCGGCCTTCTGCGCTGAGTTTATAACTGGTCATCAGGATGCAGTACGACTGGTCGGCGCCGCGCCCTACCCTGCCGCGTAACTGGTGCAATTGGCTCAGGCCAAATCGCTCGGCATTTTCAATGACCATCACAGAGGCGTTAGGCACGTTTACGCCTACCTCGATGACCGTTGTTGCGACCATGATTTGCGTTTCTTTCTTCAAAAAACGCTGCATTTCATAGTCCTTGTCGGCGGCTTTCATTTTGCCATGCACAATCGAAATCTGAAATGTCGGCGGCGGAAAATCGCGGCTGAGCGCCTCGTAGCCCGACATCAGGTTTTGCAAGTCCATGGTTTCCGTCTCTTCGATCATCGGATAAACGACGTACACCTGACGGCCTTTGTCCATTTCGCTGCGCATAAAACCCTGCACCCGCAAGCGATGGTGTTCAGTTTTGTGCATGGTTGTGATGGGCTTGCGGCCGGGCGGCAATTCGTCAATGACCGACACGTCAAGGTCGCCGTACAAGGTCATGGCCAGCGTACGCGGGATGGGCGTGGCCGTCATCACCAGCACGTGCGGCGCGCCTGCCGGGTTTTTGGCCCAGAGTTTGGCCCGTTGTTCGACGCCAAAACGATGCTGCTCGTCAATGACGCACAGGCCGAGGTTTTTAAATTGTACCCAGTCTTCAATCAGCGCATGGGTACCAATGACGATGTGCATATCGCCGCTGGCGAGTTCAGCCAGTACTTTTTCGCGCTTTTTCCCTTTCACTGAACCGCTGAGGTAGCCGACATTGACGCCGAGGTCGCCCACTAATTCGGAAATGCCCGTAAAATGTTGCTGCGCCAGAATTTCAGTCGGCGCCATGAGGCAAGCCTGAAATCCGTTGTCGAGGGCCATGAGCATGGTCATCAGGGCGACGACCGTTTTACCGGAACCCACATCGCCTTGTACCAGCCGATTCATCTGGCGACCGGAAGCCAGGTCAACCCGAATCTCCTTTAACACGCGTTTTTGCGCGCCAGTGAGTTCAAAAGGAAGTTTATGTTGATAAAACTGATTGAAAAAGTCGCCTATTTGCCCAAAAACAAAACCCCGAACAGTCTCGCGGCGGCGCGTGCGGATTTGCAGCAGGCGCAGTTGCAGGAAAAATAATTCCTCGAATTTCAGTCGGCGAGTGGCTGTGTCTAATTCTTTTTGTTGTTCGGGAAAATGAATTTTATGCAACGCCCACGCGCGCGGCGCCAGGCGATACAGCTCCAACATATAATCCGGCAGTGTTTCCTGAATTTCCGAGGCAGGGAGTGTATCCAAAAGGGTACGTACGAGTTTGCGAATACCGCGTGCATCAAGTCCGCGTTGGGTCAGCCGGTCGGTGGTGGGATAAACAGGGTCAAGTCGAACAGCGGGGCCATCCTTGGCAGTTTCGGCTTCGACAGGCTCCATTTCAGGATGGGCGATATTGAACCGCCCGTTAAACTCACTGACGCGGCCAAAAACGACATATTCTTTACCAACCGTCAGGCTTTTTTCAAGCCATTGAATGCCCTTGAACCAGACCAGTTCCATGATACCTGTGTCGTCGCGGAGCGTAGCCGTGAGGCGCTTGGCGCGGCCTTCGCCGAGGGTTTCGAGCCGACGTAAAATGCCGCGAATTTGCACCTGGGCGCCGTCTTCATGAATTTCCTTGATGCGGTGAAATTGCGTGCGATCAATGTACCTGAACGGAAAATGAAACAGTAAATCGCGACAGGTGAAAATGCCCAACTCCGTGCGCAGGGCGTCCGCCCGTTGTGGGCCGACTCCTTTGAGGTATTCTATGTTGGAATCCAGCGAGGGCAAGTTTGGTTAATGATGAATGATGAATGATGAATGATGAATGATGAATTTTCAATATTTTAGAGTCAATCCAACATAGTTCTGAACGACTCACCTCTAATCACTTACCTCTAACCACTCTCAAACAGCAACGGGCGCTTTAATGCCGGGATAAGGGTCGTATTGCTGCAATTCAAAATCGTCGTATTGGAAGCCGAAAATATCGCGGATGTCCGGGTTGATTGTCATGACGGGCAGCGCGCGGGGCGTACGGCTGAGTTGTAAATCCACTTGCTCCAGGTGATTGACGTAGAGGTGCGTATCGCCGCCAGTCCAGACAAAATCGCCGGGGGCCAGATCGCAGACTTGCGCCATCATCAGCGTGAGCAGCGCATAAGACGCGATGTTGAACGGAACGCCCAAAAACACATCTGCACTGCGCTGATACAACTGGCACGACAGGCGAGGTTTGCCCTGCCCGTCGGCTGGTGGCGCTACATAAAACTGAAACAGACAATGACAGGGCGCCAGGGCCATTTCTGGCAGGTCGGAAGGATTCCAGGCAGAAACGATGATGCGGCGACTGTCGGGATTCTTTTTCAGGGTTTCAACGACCTCCGTGATCTGGTCAATCGTGCGGCCGTCGGGTGCGGCCCAACTGCGCCATTGCTTGCCATATACCGGGCCGAGATTGCCCTCGGCATCGGCCCATTCATCCCAGATGCTCACGCCGTTGGCTTTGAGGTAGGCCGTGTTGGTATCGCCCTGAAGGAACCACAACAACTCATGGATGATGCTTTTCAGGTGGACTTTCTTGGTGGTGACCAATGGAAAACCCTGCGCCAGATCGAAACGCATCTGATAGCCGAATACTGAAATCGTGCCAGTGCCGGTGCGGTCATTTTTGCGGACACCGTGATCCAGGATGTGTTGTAAAAGGTCGTGATATTGCTTCATGGGAGCATTTCTGGTCGAAAATTTTCTGCAAGTATGTGGC
>JADZBJ010000136.1 GCA_020852155.1 Saprospiraceae bacterium
CTCGCACCTGGGTAAGCCTGGCATTTGTTGTCGTTTTTCTTACGCTGCCCTGGATCAAAGTTCACGGCGATCCGCTTTTCCTTTTTAATATTCTCGAACGCCGATTCATCATTTTCGGCGTATTGTTCACGCCTCAGGATTTTGTCCTGTTCGGGCTGATCATGATTACTTTCCTGTTGTTCAGTATCCTGTTTACGATCGTGTACGGACGATTGTTTTGCGGATGGATATGTCCCCAAACAGTATTCATGGAAATGATTTTCCGAAAAATAGAATACTGGATTGAAGGTGATTACAAACAGCAGCAACAACTTGATGCAGCGCCTTGGACATCCGAGACAATCCGAAAGAAAACGATCAAACACGTCGTCTTTTTCGCCATTGCCTTCATCGTGGCCAATTATTTTCTGGCCTATATCATTGGTATGGACGAGGTGGTGAAAATCATGACAGAACCCGTTTCAAAACATACTGGCGGGTTTATGGCCATGCTGGTCTTTTCAGGGGCTTTTTACATGGTGTACTCTCGCCTGCGCGAACAGGTTTGTACAACCATCTGCCCCTATGGCCGTATGCAGGGTGTATTATTGGTCAAGGATAGTATCGTCGTGGCTTACGACCATGTTCGAGGCGAACCTCGTGGTAAATTAAAAAAAGGCGCTTCGACAGGGCCTTCGGCGAAGGAGGTGAATGCCGTTCAGGAAGTAGTCGCTACGCCTGTTAAAAAAGAATCAGGAGAACCGCATGAATGTGCATGCGAAGACTGTGATGGCGACGGTCGTTGCAAAGGCAACAAAGCGTTGCACGAACTCGGGAAAGTCAATCCAGAACCCGTTATTGAAGTAAAAAAACAGGGTGATTGTATTGATTGTAAATTATGCATCGTTGTTTGTCCGACGGGTATTGATATTCGTAACGGAACACAACTGGAATGTGTCAACTGTACCGCCTGCATGGATGCCTGCGACGAGGTGATGGATAAAATCAATCGCCCGAAGGGCTTGATTCGTTATGACTCTATTACAGGTATTGAACAAAGAAGGCACAGCGTATTCACGACACGTGTGAAAGCATATTCAGTAGTTTTGCTGGCCCTGATCGCTTTGGATATTACTCTCTTGTTCAATAGGACGCCTGTCGAAACGATCATTCTCCGTTCGCCAGGGCAGTTGTATCAGGAAGTTGACGCCAACCATATTTCCAATTTGTACACCTACCAGGTGATCAACAAAACATCAGGCGATTTGCCCATCAAACTGCAATTGGTAACGCCCGGTGCTGAATTGAAATTTGTGGCAACAGAGCCGGTTTCTGTGAAAAAAGACTCGCTGACACAAGGCGCATTTTTCATACAAATGGAAAACACGTCGTTAAAAGGAAGAAAAACGCCTGTGAAAATTCAAGTCAGATCAGGCGATAAACTCATTGAGGAAATTACCACCAATTTCCTCGGACCTAATTAAATTACATCACATGAACTGGGGAAAAGGCATAGCGCTGGTTTACAGCTTATTTGTGTTGGCCATGGTCGGCGCTGTTTTTGCGTCGCGCAAACACGATCCGGGACTGGTGTCCAAAAATTATTACGACCTTGACCTGACTTACGAAGCACGTATGGAGGCCAAACGCAACTACGCTGCGTTGGCTGATAAATGCGAGATTCAGTATCAGTCGCAAGGCCAAACCATTGCCTGCCGTTTCCCTATGGAGGCTGGCATGCCTGGCGACGGCGCTATCCGACTGTTGTACAGCAATGAGCTGGGGCACGACGTAGCGATTCCGATTCAGCCGGATGCCAATGGCGGAATGACGCTTTCTGCATCTAATCTGCCCAAAGGCAGCTGGAGAGTAGAAGCAGAATGGAAAGCTGGTGGCAAGCCTTATTTTTATGAAACATCCTTGTTAATACCTTGATTTAGCCCGGCATTATCATGTTTTATGCGGCCTTGCTATTAGGGTTGGCTGGCAGTTTTCACTGTATAGTGATGTGCGGCCCATTGACGCTGGCTTTGCCACTGAGCACTGCCGAGCGGTGGCGTCTGCTGATTCCATTATTGGAGTACCATATTGGCCGCGTATTGACGTATATGTTTTTAGGATTGATGCTCGGCATTCTGGGGCAAAGCATCATCAAGGCATCCTGGCAACAGGCCATATCCATTTTGGCGGGCGTTGGTATGATTATCGCCGCTGCCAGTTCGGTACAAAGCGACAACTGGCGTATTTTCAAACCATTTACCCTGATTGGTTTGTTTGCCAAGCAGCATCTTGGCAACGCACTTCGGTCGCAAAGTTTATTCGTAGCTGGCCTGTTGAATGGCTTGCTACCCTGTGGCGTGGTATATATGGCTTTGCGGGCCTCGGTGGCGGCCGATGCAGCCTGGAAAAGCGCCGCTTTTATGATGTTATTCGGATTGGGAACCATGCCTGCCTTATTGGCCATTGGTTTGCTGAATCAAAAACTGGGAACAGTAACCCGCCAGTATATCCGGCGTTTGCAACCTGTCGTTTTAGCGCTGGTTGGTATCATGTTGATTCACCGTGGCGTTAGTTCAAGCCTGCCCGACCTGTACGAATCCATGCCCATATTAAAGGTGACTTGCCATTGATTGGCGAATGATATTGGTCATTGTAAAGCATGGCGTTACACCTGCTATTTTGCAGTGTAAACCAACAATGGCCAGTGAATCTCTCAGATTTATACCCGGATTAAAGTGATTTTGAAGATTTACAGGATTGATTTTCCTGATTTTCAAGGATTTACATACGCGAGTCGTTCAAAACCACTTTGGGTTGACTAAACATAACGCAACATCTCCTTATATGACACAAATTCTGGTTCCAACCGACTTTTCCAAGTGCGCTCAAAATGCTATGACTTATGCTTTTGAAATAGCTCGCCGTAGCGGCGCCAGCGTGCACTTATTACACATTGTCTATCCTACAGAAGGCGTGGACAACAGCGTATATCAGGCTGTGTGGGTGGATACCTACATCGCTGAACGGGAACAAAAACTCAAGGAAATTGCTGCCGATTATCTGGCCAGCGAACCATACAGCAAGATTAATGTCAAAACTTCCGTTTCGGTAGGTTTCCCGGCTTCCAATACTTCCGAATATGCTCAGGAAAATAATATTGACCTGATCGTTATGGGTACGACTGGCGCAACGGGCTTGTCCGGCGCGCTCTGGGGCAGCACAACCAGTGTTCTGGCTTCCAAAACCCAAATTCCGGTGCTGGCAGTACCTGAAAAAAGCATCATGCGGGTTGGCGGAAAATTTGCTTTCACGACAGATTTCAATTTCAATCCCAGTGCGACCATGTTGAATTCTCTGCGTTCATTCATTCATGTACACTTGTCAAGCCTTGATGTGGTGCACGTGTTGCAAAATGCAGACGACCGCCCCAACAAAGCCTTTGAAGGCGATTTGTCAGCCAAATTGGGCGATATTCCACATCAGTTCCACTACCTCCACGACAATGATGTGACACAAGCCATCAATAATTTTGTTGAAGCAACCGAAGCCATCGGTCTGGTGGCGACGGGCCACAAACACGGCCTGCTCGAACGCATTCTGTATCGAAGCACCAGCGGTGCGCTGGTACAGCACGCCAACCTGCCGGTATTGGTCTTGCACGACGAAATTAAAAAGTAACATTAGCGAATATCCATTCGGATTCGCCTTTCCTGAGGGAAATAATTGTTTATACGATTGGGTAAAACCTTAAGCCATCCCAAAGGGTGGTTTTGGTAAGTCGCCAGCGTCCAGCCAGTTTGGTTGGACGCTGGCATTTCCAGTACTTCCTTTTTCAAAAACAACAGCGCCTGCTGGCGATCCAGCTCCAGGCGCTGTTGTTTTTGATGGATGAACAAACTGGTGGCCAAAGCCTGGTCCGGCACAAAATCCTTACCCTTGAAACTACCGACGGTCGTGCCGAACCACTTGCTTTTAAAAGCGGCATCTATGTGCGCAAAAGCGGATTCAAGCGCTGCCGGAATCATCTGGACTTCGCCATTAGGTGTGGTGAAAAAACGGAAATTTTCAGGCATTTCCACCCACTTCGCCATTTCAGGCAGCATGGATTTTGCTAATGGTTTTAAATGCTGAAAGGCGCCTGATGAAGCATTTCTCGCTTTCTTCCCGTCGTTTTTTCTGAAAACAGCGATAAAAAAACCTTCGCCACGCACCTTGTGCGGAAAAAATTGATAGCCGCCACCTTGATGTTCAATGCCCCATGATTCAGGCACATTCAATGTAATCAGGCTTAATCCGTGTTTTTCCTGAAGCCAGGCGACATTGTAGTCGTTTTCCTCCGGGTTGTAGGTGCATGTACTATAAATCAACGTGCCTTCCGGGGCGAGCGCCTCAACGGTGGCATCCAGAATGCGCTGTTGCCGCGCCGCGCACATGGTGACGTTTTCGGGCGACCATTCCGTCATCGCATCGGGGTCTTTCCTGAACAAACCCTCGCCGCTGCAAGGCGCATCGGTTATAATGACATCAAAAAAGCCGGTCAGTTTTTCACCAAAAACCTCGGCATCTGCCTGGGTGACCGCTACGTTGGGATAGCCCCATTTTTCCATGTTTTCTTTCAAAACACTCACCCGCGAACGAATCACTTCATTGGAAACCAACAAACTGCCCTCCGTAATGGCATCGGCAAGCAGGGTGCTTTTGCCGCCGGGCGCGGCGCATAAATCCAGCACTTTCAAATCGCGACTGACATCCACACTTTGCATCAAAGCCTCGCGCAAAAACATGGAAGAAGCCTCCTGAACATAGTAAACGCCGGCATGGAAATTTGGATCGAGCGTAAACACCGGCCGTTCCGGTAAATACCGGCCCCACTTGTTCCAGGGCACTTGTTCCAGCGTGTCGTCCTTAAAAGCATTGGCCCGGCGCGGGTGCAGTCGAATGCTGACCGGCGCTGGCATTTCTAAAGCCGCTATAAAGTCGCCATAGGCAGCGCCGAGGCGGTTTTTCATGCGAGCGGCAAAGGAAGGTGGCAAATTCATGAGGATATCAATGCTGGAATAAAGGCGTTAACAGATGACGATTGATGCAGACCGTCCAAAACAACGCGCCGTTTTCGAGGGGCAATTTTTCGTGAAATAGCGTAAATTCTTGTTCAAAACCGGGTTTTAGAATAGCGCCTTTGCTTGAACCCGACATCGAATCGGCGTTCCATTCAAATTGACTGACGCGAATGTGATCGCTGAAATCCAGCAATTTTATTCCGTGCGCTTTGTACACGCTTTCTTTGGCTGTCCAGAGTAGATGTAACAAGTCAGGCTGTTCGGATGCGTTTTGTTGTTGCACCCATTCCTGTTCTGTCAAGTGTAAAAAACGCGGCGCAATACGGGGCATTTTCGATGTTTCCATTTGAATATCGCATCCGCATTGAATGGCCTCATCGCTATTGGGTATTTCCAGCAACATCGCGCCAACCATGCCCTGCGAATGACTCAGGGAGCAAAGCAAGTGATTTTGATTCGGAAAAAAGGGCTTGGAAAAGGCATCTTTGGCCAGCGGAAGTCGTTGTTTTTCGCCGGTTATCAGGTGAAGCAACCACCGTGCGGCCCACCATTCCAGGCGACGAATGCCCTTGATGGGCGCCAACTCCGATTTTTCAACATCAGAAAGCGGAAGTTTGGACTCAAAGTAAGACTCATCCTCGCTGATTTGCCACAAACCAAAGCGACAATGTTCAAAAGGATGCACTGATTTGATGAGCGGCATATGATCGTTTGAATTTCAGGCCAAAAGGTAATACTGATTGTCAATTATCAAGCCCAATGGCGTCGCTTTTTGCTTTTCATACAACAGCACAAACCGCGCAGGATGTCCGCCGGTCAGTGCAAGGCAATGCAGTCGCAGGCGTTCTTCCCATAGTTCCGATAAGAGCAAAACGTGATCGTTTTCATCCATTAAGGCCCATTGCCCGCTATTTTGGGCCAGCCGAACCTGATTGGTCACGCACATCAGTCCTGTCGCCCAGGGATTCAAACTGATGAATGCGGCATATCGCTCGCGCAATGCCTTGAAATCAGCCAGCGCCTGCAAGTCCATCAGGTCTGGCGGAGGTATGTAAATGTTGTGCGGTTCGGCGAGAAAAATGGCCCTTTGCGGTGCGTTGGAGGGGTAGTAAACCACGCTGCCATGCACCAGTTCGCCCGGTTTAAATGTCACTTCGACACTTTGACTGATGTGAAAATAATCCAGTTGTAGGGCTGTTTGGCCAGAACTTAATCCCAGCAGCCAGGAACGAATTTCCACCAGCCCGTCTGCTTCGTTGATGGATTGAGCGGCGACCAACCAGTGTTCGGGCTTTGAAGCGGCGTCGGGCAGTTGCAAAAGTTCGGCGCGTTTATACGTCCATCCGATTTGTGTTTTTACATCTTCCTGAACGTTTTCTGGCAAATGCTCCATCTGCCTGAATGCCTGAACGATCAGCCACAATTGCCCTAATTCCGCAATGGCTTCCTGGTGCCATTCGGCCTGTTGGGGCAACTGTGCAAAGCGACGTACGCGCGTGGCCAGCGCGGGCGATTTGGCGTCAATGAGTCGTGTGGCGGCTTGTTCCAGCACTGCCGTTTTTTCCGGCAGGTGTAATAAACCGGTTCGGGTCAGATCGAGCAGTAGTTTTTCCAGTTCATCCATGCCGGATGCGACCAGAGCGACGCGCTCATCAGTTCTTTTTTGCTTGTCGTCGGCTTGTTTTTGGCTTTTCTTCTCGTCTGTTTCAGGGGCTATTTCGGTGGTTTTTTGCCGCTTTTGCAGGCGTTTTTCAATCCAGGCTGTAACCCAATCCGGCTCGGCCGGACTGTTTTGCTGGAAAAAAGTCGCATTTTTCACAAAAAGCAGCAACAAGCCTACACCGTGTTTGCAGGGTTGAATCCGGCTTGGACAGGTGCATTTGAAGGCAATATGTCCAAGATCAATCTGCGTCTGGAAAGGCGGAAAACCGGAGTTGCGCAGCTCTGCCCAGATAGCCCGCTCGTTGCCGCCTTGCGATTGCCAGCGCCATTCCTGCGCCATTTCCCTGGATCGGGCCAGGGCGGCAGCATCGCGGGCATAGGCTGATGCGGCGCTTTCGCTGATGTCGGCGCGGTCGGGAGCGTTGGAGGGCGGCAAAGCGGTCATTTTATGATGTCAAAACTGTATTCGACCACTTCGATGCGCGGATTACCGGAGGCGTCGTTCTGTTTGAAAACGACGTTGATACCGATGGTTTCGGCGGCTTCTTTTTCACTGCTGTCGAAGGTGACATCGAATCGGCCTTTCGAACCGGGAGCGATCACGCCGCGCGGAAAATCAACTTTTGTACATTCGCAGGCATCCACAATTTCAATTTGAATGTCGCCGCCAGATGTGTTGGTTAATTCGAAGAAAAGGGTGCGTTTTTCCCCTTTTTTCACTGGACCAAGGTCGAGTTTCTTTTTATCCCAGGTGACGAATGGGGTAGGGGTTGTGGGCGTTTGCGTGGCTTGCGCGGTGGCTTTGGGCGAGCAGCCCAATACAACTACGAAGGCCATCAAACTGAAGATAGAAAATGCAAGTTTCATCATGTGTCTAAAATTGTTCGGCAAAAGAAACGTTTGGAGCGCGTAAAGTTCATGGCTTCATGCTTTTTCAGCAAGTGGAAGGCTTTACCTTTGCTTTTCGTTTGAAGCGCAAGATGCGCTGACAAAGTTTCTTGCTGTATTCAACGTTTAAAATCCAAACATACCTGGCGTAAATATGCCTAATATTCTCCATCCTGTTTACTGTTTTATTGCCGCGCTGCTTTTCCTGGCGTCCGGCCTTACATTATCTGCTCAAAATACCATCGGCGGCAAAAAAGTGTCCGTGCCGGAAGAAGAAGTCGAGCGCCAAAGCAAGTTTTTGGCGGCAGAAACCGAACTGATGATGGGGCGTTTTGACAAAGCCAGCGACAAGTTCAGGACTTTCACTTACGAACATCCCGACAACGATGCAGGCTGGTACGGACTTGCCCGCGCTTATGCCGGCGCCAAGGAATTAGACAAGGCTGTTGATGCCATCGGCAAAGCCATATCCAACGCACCGGATAACCAGTGGTATGCCATCTATCAGGGGGATTTGTACAAGGAGTTGGGTCGGATTAAAGACGCTATTCGGGTGTATGAAAACCTGCTGAAAAAGTACCCTGAAACGCCGGAGTTTTATGAACAGGCAGCCTACCTGTACGTATTGGCCGAAGAGCCTGAAAAAGGATTGAAAATGTTGAACAAACTGGAAAGTTTGCGCGGTATCACCCCTGAGGTTTCTTTGAAAAAACACATGAGTCTGGTGGGGCTAAACGACTTCAAAAAGGCGGGTGACGAACTTGGCCGCCTGGCTGATGCCTATCCGAAAAATGTACAATTCAGGCTTGATCTGGCAGATTTTTGTGCCCGAACCGGCGATGTGCAATGTCAAAAACAAGCCTATGAAAAGGTGCTGGCTGTTTCGCCCAACAATTCGACGGCCAAAGTCGGTCTGGCCTCATTGACTGCGGGCGGAAAAAACCAGTCGGAGGTTGGGAAATTGCAGGCGCTGAAACCGCTTTTTGCTGATCCTCGCAATGGAATTGAACAAAAAATCAGGGAATTAATGCCTTATTTCGATAAAATAGGCGACCAAACAGAGCCTGCGCTGGCTTCAGCCCTGATTGATCTGGGTATGGCCATCGAAACGGCTCACCCCGACGACGCCAAGGCCTGGAGCGTCAGCGGTGATTTGTTTTATCTGTTAAACAAGCCGACCGAGGCGTTGACTCGTTATCAAAAGTGTATAAAACTCAATCCGGGCGTATTCAATGTCTGGGAAAATGCCTTGAGCATATTGGCTGAACAACAGCGCTACGATGAAATGACTACGACTGCCGAAGCCGCTATTGACGCCTTCCCGAATCAGCCCAAAGCCTATTATTTTCTGGCAGCGGCACAGGTGGCGCGCAACGATGCAAAAGGCGCATTGAACACCGTCCAGCAAGCGCTGCCCATGACGCGTAACAATGCTGCATTGATGGTCCAACTCACCGACATGAAGGCGCTGGCCTATATTGCACAGAAGGATTACCTGCTGGCCATTTCTACATACGAAACCGTCGCCGCTCAAATGGCCAACGATCCCACCGTACTCGAACACTACGGTGACGCGCTATACCTCGGCGCTCAATACAACAAAGCCGTAGAATACTGGAAAAAAGCCTATGCGCTGCGCAAAACGCCTTCTTTAGAAAAGAAAGTGAGTACTGGGAAAATGTGAAGTAGTTGAAGGTTGAAATGGTTGAAAGTTGAAGTGGTTGAAGGTTGAAAATTGTTGAAGTGGTTCTGTGTTTGTTTAAACACAGAGGGCACTGAGTGTTTCACAGAGACCACAGAGTACACCATTTCAACAACTTTCAACCATTTCAACCTTCAACTTTCAACTCTACTTCAACTTTCAACCACTTCAACTTCCACCTACTCCACCACCACCTTTTTCACGACCGTCTGGTTGGCGCCGATCATTTGAACAGTGTATAGACCTTTGGATTGTCCGCTGAGGTCAAACTCAAGCAGTTCGTTGCCTTCCGAAACTTGTTTTTCGGCTATTACCCGGCCGTTCATGTCTAACACCCGAAGCATAGCGCCGGATTCTGTCATGCCTCCGACGTTGATTCTGCCGGTGCTGGGATTTGGGAATACACGAAGATCAGTATAAAAAACACGACTGGCCGGGTTGAACTCAGCCGATGAGTTGTCGTAGATTTTTCTGAATTCCGGTTTGTGGTTTGAGAAGTTCGCCTGCGAACCCAGCGCAGTAGGCAGGTTGGGTAAGTTAGCCTCATCCACGCCGGGTTGTTGTGGCGCCGTGCCCAGCAGCAGAGACATATTCGCATAAGCATATACGGCCGACAAATTACCCCTTGTACCACCGATAATCAGGCGTTGGTGTGCATTCGATGCAAAGGCTTCACGCACCATGATGGTGTTATTAAGCGGTACTTGTCCGCCTTGTGTACCTGTCAACATGTTCATAAATTGACCATACATTGGGCCGCCGGTACTGACCGGACCTCGACGCCATGATGTGAAAACCTGACCACCCGGCGTTATCAACGCATTGTTGACCCAGGTGACTGGTGTGCCCGCAGCATTAAAGTTAACCTCGTCGTTGATTTTCAACCAGGCAACGGTTCCGTTCCAGTTAATACGTGCGGTATAGATACCCACATAATTATTGGCAAACATTGATCCGGTTACAATAAACCCCAGGTTCGTGTTATTTGGATTAATGATATTAATCTCTTCAAATTCACTATAAGTATAAATGCCATTGGCGCTGGAAGGGCTCAGCGTAGTATTCCAGATCATAGATCCATCGGCGTCAATTCGTGTTATTTGAAGCGAACCGGCCAGAACGTAGCCGCCGCCATTAGCCGGTTTGATGCTCCAGGGTGTGGCTACGCCGGACAATTGAGTTGTCCATTGCAATTCTCCATAAGCATTGAATAGTGAAACAATTGCTCCGTTTGAGTTATGTCCGGCAGCCATATAACCACCATTGACAGCCTGACAAACAGATGTGTACTCAACGCCGTTGCCAAGTGGGCCGAATCGTTCCCACATTTTATGCCCGGTTTGATTGAGCATCAACGTGTAATAATTCCATTGGCCGTTGCGAGTGCCTGACTCAACGACAAAATAACCTGTAGGGAAACTGCTGCTACAGAAGTTTTTCCAAAATGTGGACAAATTGCTGAAGTCAGTCTGGTGCGTTTTAGTCGAGTTGAAGATGCCAAATTCATCAAAACTGGAAAAGTAAACCTGGGTGTTGGGTGATGAAAAATAGCGATTGCCGATGATCGCATACCCTTGATAATTTTGCGGCTCAATTTTCCAACCAGCGTGTGCCTGATTGTGCCAGGTGGTTGTGCTTTCAAAAACAGATTGCGCCTGCGCCCACATCGGGAAAAACAGCGCCAGCATGATGAGGAGATAACGGTTGTTAATCATTTGTTTCATAATTTAATTTTGGTTGGTGAAAAATATGCAAGGCGGAATCAACCGCAACTTGTCAAAAGTCCGGCAACATCATGCGACAATTGCGCCGATGTTCAGATGAAGCAACGCACGTTCAGGGTGAAGCGCTGACGTCACTGCAAACAGGTAAGAATGAAGACCAAAACGGGAAATTAAAACGGGGTTATAAACTTCAGGCAAATGCTGAAAACAAGCATTACACATTTGGATCATCCAAAGGTAAGCAAGTTGGCTTAAAGTAAAACTACTCCAATTGACTCATTAACAAAAAACTACTTGTGCCATTTCGGTACAACCCAGCCAATCGCGGCCCCAACCAGAAAGCCACAGGCTACATCGGTTATAAAATGTTTGCCAGCCTTGACCCGTAGCATGCCTGTTGTAATGGGCAAAACAGCAGCGCCAGCCCATACCAGCGGCTTCCATTTTGAATCTGGATGATAGGCCGACCAAACCGAAGCTGTAGAAAAAGTGGCTGCCGCCACCATTGAGGTATGTCCTGAAAAGAAGGATTGTCGCGCATCTTTTTTGAGTTTCCAGTCCATCGGAGCGTTTGGATTATAAACGAAAGGTCGCGATCGCCGTACGATGTCTTTCATCAAACTTGTCACCGTCAGGTTCAGCAGCATGGCTTCGCCAATGATGGTCGCATTGACGGGTGCGTCGTTGCGAATTTGAGCATCAAGCAGCAATAACGCCGGTATGGCTACGCCTGTGTAAAGCGACCAGTCGCTGGCTGTTTTGGCCCGCAGATCGAATTGACGTGTCACAAACCGCTCAAAACCGGGAACACTTTCTACCTTCAAGCCGTTGATATCGCTGACGGTCAGCGCGGGCATTTTTTTATTCAAATACCAGGCTCCACCCAGTCCAATGCCGATACCACCAAAAATACCGACTTCTCGACCTGTTTTTAAAGAAAATGGCGTTTGCGATGCCACAGGCCCAATGAGAAAGCCCAAGGCTGTCAAACAGGCAAACAGACGAATCGCATAAAATCGGTTAATGAAATACAATAGCATAAAAAAACGGTGCGGCTTTTGATTGAATACCGTATATTGGTGCTGCGAGGCGGCAAATTTGTGAAAATCATTCCAAATAGGTACTAATAAACTGCC
>JADZBJ010000137.1 GCA_020852155.1 Saprospiraceae bacterium
AGTTTTAGCGGTGTATCCAGCGCTGCAATGCGGCCATCCACCATGATGCTGACCCGGTCGCAGTACTCTGCTTCATCCATATAGTGCGTTGTGACAAAAACGGTCGAACCACCCGAAGCGGCGGCATAGATCATTTCCCAAAACTGCCGGCGCGTAATCGGGTCAACACCGCCCGTTGGCTCATCCAGAAAAACTAATTTGGGTTGATGGAGCATCGCCACCGAAAACGACAACTTTTGCTTCCAGCCCAGCGGCAGGCTCCCCACCAGCGTATCGCGCTGATCTGAAAACTGCAACTGCGCCAGCAAAACGTCGGCTTTTTCCAACACCTGCGATTTGCTCAAACCGTAAATGCGACCAAAAAGGTTGATATTTTCCAGCACCGTCAGGTCTTCATACAACGAAAACCGCTGCGACATGTACCCGATGTTTTTCTTGATCTCCTCCGACTGGCGATAGACATCAAAACCCACTACAGTAGCCTTGCCCGCAGTGGGCATCAGCAAGCCGCTCAACATGCGCATGGCCGTGCTTTTCCCCGCGCCATTGGCCCCGAGAAAACCGAAGATTTCACCCGGATTCACTTCAAATGAAATCGCGTCAACGGCAGTAAATGCGCCAAAACGCTTGGTCAGCCCTTCAGCAGTGATGATCTTGTCCATAACTTAATGTTGTTAAATGTTTATTTGGGGATTTGGTTATTTGGGGATTTGTTGAAGGTTGAAGTTGTTGAAAGTTGAAGTTGTTGAAGTTGTTGAAAGTTGAAGTCGTTGAAAACTCATCATTCAACCATTTCAACTTTCAACAACCTTCAACAAATTCCCAAATCCCCAACTTCTCAAATCAACAACTCAATAAACACATCCTCGATGCCGGGTTTAATCGGCGAAAGGTGAATGTCCTTGAATCCTTGTTGTTGAAGGTAATGTTGCAATTCTTCCGATTTTGCGCCAGGCGCCAGACTCAGGTGATGACTATCGCCAAAGGCAAAACAGGAAAGTGTACCACTCCATTGGCGCGCAGCGGCCAACAATTCGGCCATACGCGGGCCATAGAGCTGGTAAAGATTCTGGCCGTGGCGATTCACAATATTTTCGGGCTTGTCCTGCTCCAGTATTTGACCTTTCTGAATCAGGGCAATGCGGTCGCAACGATTGGCCTCGTCCATGTAAGGCGTCGAAACCACGATGGTCAGTCCATGTCCCTTGAGCATTGCCAGCATGTCCCAGAATTCTTTTCTGGAAACCGGGTCAACGCCCGTGGTCGGTTCATCGAGCAGCAAGACTTCCGGACGGTGAACGAGGGCGCAGCACAGGGCCAGTTTTTGTTTCATACCGCCCGACAACGCACCGGCCCTGCGGGTGCGAAACGGTTCGATCTGACTGTAAATCGGCTTGATTTGCTCGTAATTTTCTTCCACCGATGCACCGAAAACGGCTGCATAAAATTCCAGATTTTCCTCAACGCTCAAGTCCTGATACAGCGAAAATCGGCCCGGCATATACCCGATTCGATGGCGAATGCTCAGGTAATCCCTGACGACATCCAGGCCATTGATGCTGGCCGTACCCTCGTCGGGCAGAAGGAGCGTAGCCAGAATACGGAACAGGGAGGTTTTGCCTGCGCCATCCGGCCCGATCAAGCCAAACAACTCGCCTTTTTCAATGCGAATGCTGACATCCTGCAAGGCATTGACGCTGCCTTTTTCAAATGACTTGCTGATATGACTGATTTCGATCATGTTGTGCCTTGTTTATATGGCGTGTTTTTGAACGATTTACGCGACCTCCTGAACATTATCCATTTTTCACAAATACCATAAAAATCTGCGGTATCTGCGGGGAAATTTGCGAAATCTGCGGGAAATAGAAACGCGCGATCTACACCTGAAAACCCTTCAAAATCAATTTAATCAGGGTTAAAATTTCACATCAGCGTACATGCCGATTTTCAGGAAACCGTCGTTTGGCGTCGCTACTTTTACCGCGTACACGAGGTTAGCGCGTTCATCGCTGGTCTGAATGGTTTTGGGCGTAAACTCAGCCTTGTCCGAAATCCAGTTGATGACGCCGGTGTAATCCTTGGCCGGGTTATCGCCCTGTGCCACTTTTACCTGAACGGATTGGCCCAGTTTGATCTGTGCGAGTTGATCGCCGGTTACGTAGGCGCGCAACGTCAGGGTGTCGAGGTTGGCAATTTTGTACAGCGCCTTGCCCGGAGCCGCCATTTCAAAAGCCTCAACGTACTTGCTCAGCACCGTTCCTTTTATCGGATTGATGACGGTGCAGCGGCGAATCTGATCATCCAATTGCGCCTTGCGCGCGCCCAGCGGTTGCTCTTCGCTGAGGATGCCGCGGTTCATAATGCCCGCGCTTTCTTCTTGTGCCTTGATTTGTTGTTGCAGCACTTTGACCTGAGTCTGAGCCGCTGCGATCTGTTTTTCCAGCACCGCAACCTGTCCGTTCACATCGTCGAGTTGCTTGGCCGGTGCGGCTTTGGCGGCGACTAATTTTTGCAAACGCGCCTGTTCGACCTGTACCACGCGCAATTGCTCGCGCTGGGTATTGATCTGGCTCTGTTGCAGGGCGATTTGCTCGTTCAGTACGCGAACCTGCGGCGCGGCCTCCGTAGTACGCAGTCGCAAAGCGCTTTCGGTGGCGGTGATCTGCGCTTTTTGCAGGTCCAACTGTCCGCAATCAATCGAACCGACCTGTTGACCGGCGCCGAGTTGCTGACCTTCATTGATGGAAAACTGGCGCAACACTCCTGCAGCTTCAGCAGAAATAATGACTTCCCGCGCCTCAAATACACCAGACGCGTCATGGCCTTTATTGCTGTTGCCACAAGCAGCCAAAAGCAGCAAAAGGGTAAAAAATGCGATGTTTTTCATATATTTTTTTTATGATGTTGAATTGACGGTTTTAAAGAGTTGGTTATTTGGCCAAGCCGAAATGAACACACGCTCCCAATTTGTCATCCTGAGCGTCAGCGAAGGATCTGCTGCCCACGAAGCGGAAATATGTACAACTGATTGGCCAGATCCTTCACTGCGTTCAGGATGACAAATTGGTTACCCCTATTTCCCATTCAAATACCCCAGCATCAATTTAGCCTGGAGCAATTGAATTTCATGCAAGCGAGCGTTCATGCGCGCTGTGGTGGCATTGGTCGTTTCTGTGAGATATTCCGAAGACGTGATGACGCCGTTTTCCAATTGCACGGCTGCCGTTTCGACCATATTGTCCCGCAGTGAAACGATGCGTTGATCCTTGGCCAGCAGGTTGTTGAGGCGCTCGATTTCCCGAATTTGTTGCTGTTGTGCGACGCTGTTTTGCAGCAAATACTGATCGCGTTGTGCTGCGATTCGTTCGCTTTGCAGGCGCAGTTGCTGTTTTTCACGGTTGGCAGAACCGGTATAAAGCGGGTGCAGGTTCCATTTGAAATTCAGCCCCACCAATGCGTACGGATCAAACTCATTGGATAGCATATTCAGGCCCGGACGACCATAACCCAGCGTGGTGAAGAAGTTGACCCGAGGCATCAATTTGGCCTTCGACAACTGCTCCTGAC
>JADZBJ010000138.1 GCA_020852155.1 Saprospiraceae bacterium
AGAATACTACATTGCACTTTCTCAGGAGTATTTGAAGGAAAACAATGTCAAAAGAGCGCAGACAGCAATGCGCACAGTATTGCAAATTGACAAGACTAACGCCATAGCGAATCAGTTACTTCAAAGCACATACAGCCTTTCAGCGCCTGTCGAACTGGATATCTGGACGGGTTATTCCAAAACAGGCGAAATCGGGAGTTTCAACTTGCGCACGGTACAACTATCAGGTCAGGTCGCTCCCAAGTGGCGGATGTTTGCCAAATACGACAATTCCCTGACGCTCGATCTGGCATCGTTGGTTCGCACCAACCAGGCCGCACAGGCTTTCGCTTTGGGTGCAATAACCCCGGTCAGTCATCAATGGACGAGTCGCCTGGAATACGGCGTTCGGCTGTTGCCATCCAATATCACACAACATATTTTCAGTACAGAACAAGTGTGGTTTCTGCCGGGCCGTTACAGCCTTAAAGGAGGCGGTTTCTTTGGCGCGGGCCGGCAAGTCAACCGCGAGTGGTTGTCTTATGTGAGTATTCGTATTCCTGTCACATCGGGATTTTCTTTAGAGCCTTATTATTTTTACTCAAAGGTTCAGGATGCACCCAAAGCAGAAAACCGCTGGATGTTAAACGGCCAGTTAAAAAATCCGCGCGGTTTTGAAATCAATCTGGGGGCGTTATACGGCAAGGCAGGCGTATCTTATGAAGTAGTTGACAACGACATTTTTGGCGCATACATAACAGGGCTGGCGCCGTTTAGCAAATTCGTCTGGGGCATGGCCTCTGTACGATATGAAAAAGCGCCCTTCAATACCCGGCTAACAGCCATGACACTGGGTATAAAAATCAGGGTATAGTAACCCTTGATTTACTGACGTCGCCATCCGGGGCTTTCCGGCCATCTTTTCCATTCAATTTCCTTCTTTACATCATGACTGATATCCGTCAACTCGACGCGGTACTGCCTTCCTATGCTGTGCCCGCATTTAATAAAAAACGCCCGGCAAGTGCGTTGTCCAGTGATCGCCCAATGGCGTTATCGCCCAATCCGGCCATGTATATCACCATTTTTAGCGCCTGGATTTTTGCATTGCTGTGGTTTCAGCCCCGGTTGCTGATGTTACTGGATATGGCGTATGATATTCCCAGCCGCATAACGCTTTGGTTGTTCATTATCTTTATTGACTTCGCCTGGTTGTATGGCATGTACAACATCAGTGTTGTGATGTTTGCCATTTACTACCGTTTTTTTCAAAAAACCAAACCGATTGTCAGCGCTGAAGCCTTGACCAGCACCGACGATCTGCCCCCCATCGCCATTCTGTACACCACCTGCAATGACTTTGTCGAGGAAAGTGTTTTGTCATGCCTCCGGCAGGATTATCCGAATTTTAAGGTCTATATTCTGGATGATTCATCGCAACTGGCTTATCAGGAACAAATTGACGCATTTGCAGCGCAGCATACAGAGTTGGTTCAGGTTGTTCGCCGACCCGACCGAAAAGCATTCAAGGCTGGCAATATGAACTACGGTCTGGCGCATGTTGCCAAGGAGCCTTATTTCGCCATTGCTGATGCCGACGAAATTCTGGCGACGGATTTTCTGCGAAAAACGGTGGCTGTTCTGGAATCCGATCCGACATGCGGGTTTGTTCAGGCCAATCACAGGGCCAATCCTGACAGCCCAAGTCCGCTGGCCCGCGATCTGGGCACAGGCATTGACATTCACTGGAAATGGTACCAGCCCCTGAGGAATGAATACGGTTTTGTCATGTTTCTGGGGCATGGGGCGCTGCTTCGCCGCGATGTGTGGGAAAAAATCGGCGGCTTCCCGGATCTTGTCAGCGAAGACCTTGGATTTGCCATTCACGCCCGCGAACTGGGTTATCGCGGACGTTTTCTGGAAGATGTTGTTTGTTTTGAAGATTTCCCGGATAGTGTCCGGGCGTTTCGCATTCGCCACATGAAATGGACGCGCGGCACTTCCGAGTTTTTAAAGAAAAAGATGGGATGGCTTATTCGTGCGAAAAACATTTCCTGGACAGAAAAACTGGATATACTCTTTCCGACGCTCAACCTTCCATTGACGCTGGTGTATTTTCTGTTTATGTTGAATGCCAACCTGGCACTACCCTACTTTTTCGGGTTTGATCAGGATATTACCTTCGTCGTTGGCGGCCAGGAATTCAGTATGCCGATTATTACGCTGGATACGCGTTTTCAGGTCATTTATGGCTGGGATTTTTACTTGATTACGCTGTTGACATTTTTTGCGCCAGTCTTGTCATTTATCGTTGCCTTAGCGTCGAAGCCACTCCGTTTGTTCAAATTTTTAAGTCATAGTACAGCGCTATACGCGGCATTGACGCCGCTGTCCAGTATCGGCGTACTGGCTTATCTGATATCTGGGAAAGCCATCTTTCTGGTGACGGGCGATGCTAAGCAATCGGAACACCAACAGCATAATAAAGGTCGGGGTGGCCTTAAAGCCATTCGAGGCGGCTGGCAATCCTTTCTGAGCAAAAGTCATCCTGACACATCGCTGGTGCAGGGTTTTGAAATCCTGACCGGACTTGGATTTCTGGCGGCGGCATTCGTCATGTTTCAGATTTCCTTTATTGGGCTGTGTCTGGCCTTTGTGCTTTTACCCATACTGCATCATTATTCATGGGGTGAAAGCCGTTTCATCAGGAGCATCGTATATGTACCCTTCCTCCTTATTATTATAGGTGTACTACTTTCCGGATTCAGTGTATTTGGCATGAAGGCTGTATTTTTCGGATATGGGTTTCATTTTTAAATCAGCCAATGATGTAGGAGTTATGAGATATGAGTTATGAGTTAGGAGTTGACCACCAGAGCACAATGATGAAAAAAACTCATAACTCATAACTCCTAACTCATATTTCCTAACCCATATCTCCTAACCCCTCAAGTATAATCTGACATGAGCGGTCAATTTCATCCATACCTATTGTTAGCGGCGGGGCGATACGAAGGCTTTGGTCGTTAAACAAAAACCAATCGGTGATTACGCCTTGTTCAATGCAATGTGCAATCACACGCTGCACCAGCAATGCATCACCCAAATCAACGGCCAGCCAAAGACCAAACGAACGCAGTTCCCGAATCAGGGGGTGCTGAAGGTTTTGCCTGAAACGGGCCTCTTTTTCGGGTACAGCCTTCAGTAGATCGCCCTGTAACAACACCTCCAGGGTAGCCAGGCCCGCTGCCGCAGAAACCGGATGCCCGCCGAATGTGGTTATATGCCCCAGTACAGGGTCATGCGAGAGGGTTTGCATGATGGCTTTAGGGGCGACAAATGCACCGAGTGGCATGCCGCCGCCGAATCCTTTGGCGAGCAGTAAAACATCCGGTATTACATCGAAATGTTCGAATGCAAATAGTCGGCCTGTTCGGCCAAAACCGGCCTGTATCTCATCCAGAATCAGCAGTGCGCCTGTTGCTGTACAACGCTGGCGGAGCGCCTGAAGCCAGGCCTTTTTCGCAGGGATGATTCCCGCTTCGCCTTGTATGGTCTCTACGATGACGGCTGCGGTCTGCTCCGTAATCAGCGATAGATCGGCTTCCTCATTAAAATTGATGTGGTGTATATCTGGCAGTAACGGTCGGAATGCCCGAGTAAAATCGTCGGGCATCATAAGGCTGGCAGCGCCCTGCGTACTGCCGTGGTAGGCACGGCGGCAAGCCACAAACGATGTGCGGCCGGTATATCGTTTCGCCAGTTTCATCGCGCCTTCCGTTGCTTCGGCCCCTGAATTGACCAGGTAAACAGAATCAAGCGGAGCGGGCAGGTTGTCACTAAGCAAGGTAGCCAACTGTACCTGAGGCGCCAACACAAACTCTCCATACACCAGCGTATGCCAGTATCGGTTGAGTTGCTGTTCGACCGCCTGCTGCACATATGGATGGCGATGCCCCAAAACGCTGGGGCCAATACCCGAAATCAGATCGAGATAAGCTTTCCCTTCCCGATCATACAGGTACAAGCCGTGGGCCTTTTCAATCTGCAATGCCATTGGAGCGTGTGAAGTTTGGGCGATATGCTGAAAAAAATAATGTCGCAACATGCTGATTACCAATTTTTTACAATTTCATCTTTATCAATTTAATAAAAAATGATGCGTGAATATTGCCAATATTGCAGGCAGTTGCAATATATTTGTAGCTACAAGCAACTATAGGCGCAGGCTTTTTAATCTTTCCATTTTCAACGGCACCCTTTCAGATCTTTCCTGAACAAACACTATTTTGCCACTGCCTGCCCCCTTTCTTTTCCAATCTCCTTTTGGAGTGTTGATTTTTAATCTATTTTAGTTCGAAGTGTCTGGCGTTTTAGCCCGGAATGGCAACGCTATACTTAATCTTTCAAATCCATTTTTCAGGATTTTATCTCATGAATGAGCTGATTCAACTCACCCAACAGGTTACCCCTGCCATGCTGAATTCAAGCGGCATATCACGTCTCATCTTTGAACCAGGCTCAAAGATGGAACAATTATACCTGTTCATCGCCAACAACAAAGTGTCAACCGACGAAGCGGCATCACAATTGATGTATCCCGGGGAAGCGGCCAGTTCGAAATTTATCAATTTGAAAGAACGGGTAAAGGAGCGTTTGTTGAATGCTTTGTTCATGTTTGACAATAAAATGTCACGCAGTAATGAGCGGCAAAAAGCCTATTACGACTGTCAGAAAAAACTGTCGGCAGCGATGATCCTTCAATCGCGCAATGCCAGGAGCCTGACAGTCAGTATTCTGGAAGATTTGTTGCGACAGACACGCAATTACGAATTTACGGACCTGAGTATGTTTATCCTGTCGAGCCTTCGATTACATTACGGTTCGGTGGAAGGGAATAAAGCCAAATACGAGATGTATCGGCAACTCTATGCTGAAACAGAGGCGTTGTACATTCTTGAAAACAAAGCGGAGGATTTATATACCCAACTGTTGACGGGATGTATCAGCAGCAAATCAGACAAATATCTGATTACAGAGAAAGCCAAAGCGCACTATGCTGAACTGGAGGCTGAACTGGCCAAACATACATCGTTCAAGTTACATCTGTCGGCAAGGATGATACAAATCCTGTCATACGACGGGCCGGAACGAAATCAGCAAATTGCGGCAGCGTGTCATGATGCCATTGATTTTTTCCGCTCTAAAAAGTTTGTCAGCCGCACTGCCCTCCAGGTATTTCAATATCAACTGGTGTTGTGCTATATCCAAAATCGGGATTATGTAGCAGGTCGTCTGGCGCTCCAGGATTATGAAACGGCCTTTGAACCTGACAGCATTGGCTGGTTCAAACTTCAGGAACTGACCTTCCTGCTCAATATGCATACTGGCCGCTATGAGGAGGCTGTGCAATTGACCAAATCATGCAGAGAGCGGTTCCAAACGGTGAAAATGCCGACATTTATCACTGAAATATGGCAGATTTATTATGCCTATGCGCAATACATGTGCATGATAAGCCACAATGTGAAATCTTCGGCCAAGGAAACCAACCTGAAACTCTTGCTGCATACGCCAAAGTTTTCGCAGGATAAACGCGGCATGAATATTCCGATACTGATTATTCAGTTCTTGTACAACCTGAGCGATCAGAATTACAACCAGAGTATTGACAGGATTGAAGCGCTCGCCAAATATTGCTCACGTTACTTGCGCAACGACGAAACATTTCGGAGCAATTGCTTCCTGCGTATGCTGATTCAGATTCCGGGCGTACACTTTCAACGCGACCTGGTTATTCAAAAAACAGCAAAATTACGCCAGCAATTGAATACTGTTCCATTGGAAATGATCAATCAATCGCACGAAATTGAAATAATTCCATACGAAGTACTCTGGGATGCTGTGGTGGAAAACCTGCCTAAACAGCAATTTAAAACACAACACAAACGGGGCAGAAAAGTAGCCTGATCGTAACAGGCAGCGTTCAAAATAGGCGGCGTATCTTCGGGGGACTTATATCCTTTCACCCTTTTACTCCGATCTTATGATGGAACGCCGATCTTTCCCTACCATCAGTACATCCTGCAACCGCGTTTACCGACAAGCACTCATAGTCATACTGGCTATGTCGTGGCTGACCGTCGGCATGCAAGCACAGAATACCAATCCACTTCAAATAGAGGGCCCCAGCGTAGTATGCGCCGGTGACTGCCCTCAATATGTTGCGGTGTTTAACCAAACGCCCGGCAATCCGTCGCCATGTCAGCCTGCCTTTTATTCATGGTTCAGTAATGCCGGTTTAACTTCTAACGAGGCTTTTATTAACCTTTGCGACCCGATTATTGGCTCTCAAGGCTTCATGCAAATATATCTTCAGGTAGTATGCAATAATGGTCAGGCATTTTCTGATACCATGAGTGTTTTTGTGCTACAATACACGCCGCTGGATATTGTTTCGGACAATCCGGCTGCTTGTAACGACAGTAGCCAGATCAACAGTTTTTGCGAAAAAGTATGCCCCGGCACAACGGTAACCTATAGCGCCTATGATATATGGGGCGGAACAACTGGCAATTACGTTAGCTGGGATGTCTCAGGCGCCCAAAGTTTTACTGTGAATGGCAGTGCCTCCGGTGTGAATTTTGGCAATTCAGTCACTGTCACCTGGGGCGCTCCAGGCACAGGTTATGTTACCGCATACAGCGACCAAAGCCAGTGCTCCGGAGAAGACCAGATATGTGTAAACATTATCGAAGTGCCTGAAGCCAATTTTAGCAGCACGCCTTCGCCCAATGTCGGCAGCAACCTTCAAATCTGCCAGGGTCAAACGGTGTGGTTTAAAAATGAAAGCACCAATGCCGATCAGTATGAATGGCGCTTTAGCGATGACCTTTCGACCAGCACTGTCGTCAATCCGCAACACACTTATTTTGCAATAGGCACCCACGTTGTCACCCTGATTGCGCGCAGTAATTGCCTGTGTGCCGATACGATACAGACTACCGTGACTGTCTTACCCGGCGAATCGCCTTCAATTGATTGTGTTGGCACAATTTGCCCGGGTGAAACGGTCACTTACACCGCATCAAGCGGTTGTGCGCCGTTTAGTTGGACCGTTCAGGGCAACGCCAACATTATCAATGGTGGTAGTCCGACTTCTGACAGTATTACCATTGAATGGTTAAACGGGCCAACCGGAACGATCATTTTAAACGCACAAGCGTGCTCCGGCGTAGGCTGTGCGGCTCCGGGGACATTATTAATTCCGATTATTTCTGATAATGCCGAAATCAGGGGCCGCGACCGGGTTTGCCCTGCTGCCGTTGAAACTTATACCATCGAACCTTATGGCGGAACGAGTTTTGCCTGGACGCTTTCAAGCGGTGGGGTCATTACGGATGGCCAGGGTACGAATCGCGTCGTTGTGGAATGGACCGGCACACCAGCCCCCAATACCACACGATGGTTGTCTGTGAAATACGACAACTGTTACCTCGGTTGTGGCGGTCAGGATTCGATTGGTGTCGTTATTCTTTCGCCATTCAGGCTTGACGGGCCGGTGGAAGCCTGCGAAGGCGGCACGGGTAATTTCACCTCAACATTGACTTATAACCTTCAAAACCTGAATTGTAACTGGAACCTGATTGGACCAGCCGGTACATCTGTTTGGACAACAACCAATACAGCATCGGTTTCTCCGGTTTTTAATGCCGGTTCAGGGCTTTACCGGCTTTTTGCCGAGCCATCCAATCCCGCACAAACTTGTAGTACTGAAGCAGACTGGGCGATCAATGTTCCGGCCAAACCCGTCAAACCAACGGCTATTGACGGTGCGCGCAAGATTTGCCCAGGCACAACCTATACTTATGAAATTCCGGGATTGTCGTCTTCCCAAAACGTACGCTGGACGCTTAAAAACGGCCCCGGCGCGCCAACTGTTTTAGCCGGAAACCCGCTAAATGTAACATGGGGCGTCAATGGCCCTTACCAACTCGCCGCAGCCCTGGAAAGCAATGACGGCCTCGGTTGTACCAGCGACACATTGCAGATCACAGCATTCGCCATTGGTATTCCCGATATTACAGGAACGGCTACGGCCTGCGACGACGGCAGTGGAAATTACAGCATAATTCCTTTGGAAAACGTTGATATTCAGTGGAGTGTCAGCCCAACAACAGCAGGCGCCGTATCTGACGGACAAGGTTCCAATGCCATAGAAATTTTCTGGACTGAACCCGGAGGCCATGTTGTCAGTGTAAATGTGTGCGGACAAACCAATCAATATCCGGTTACGGTATTGGCCAATCCCGATCCGATGGTGCAACACCCGGCCGGTATTTGCGAGGGTGAAGTAACCGCAGTAAATACACAAGCGGCTTACAGCAGTTATACCTGGAAAAGCGAAGATGGAAGCACGATATCCACAGGCTCCATGCCAGCCATAGGGTCGGGTTTTTATGCTGTTGAAGTCATTGACAACAACGGATGTAAAGGCTCTTCAGAGTTTTCGATTGAAAGCTATCCATTGCCCGCGCTTACCATATCTACCACCGACCCGACGGGGTTTTGCAACAATTCAGAAACCGTCACAATACAAGCCCTGACCACAGCCGACGGCGACTATACTTACGAGTGGTTCAAAGACGGCGTTAGTCTGGGTCACAACTTCAATTTCCTGAGTACCAAGGCTTATGGTAGTTACAGTTGCAATGCGACCAATCAATTCGGTTGTACAGCACATGACGGCGACATTGTTGTGTTTGAATATTGCAATGGCGGCGGTGTGTGTCACAACCCCAGCCACGGAGTCCGGTGTAACCCCGGCGATGTGACCTTTACCATTGACCCCAGCCCGCGCTGCGACAGCATTGAATTCCACTTGAATGCAGGGCCGTTATATGCTGCTGGTTCGGCGGAGTGGCATTTTGGAGAATCCGGCAGTACTTACCTGGGTAGCACAACAGGAACAGATCCTTCTTTTGTTTTTCCAGATGCCGGAAAATTCATTGTTGTACTCTATGCTCAACTGACCAATGGCGCAACCTGTGTTGTTTTGGATTCTGTCAATATTGTCGCCAAAGCAAAATTTGACTCCGAACCTGCCTGTGCCGCTCAAGCCTCCGACTTCAAGGATGTCAGCGTCTTTTTACCCGGAACAGGCATTTCCAGCTGGAGCTGGAATTTTGACGACCCGGCCAGCGGCGCATCCAACAACAGCCTTGTGCGCAACCCGCAACACCAGTACAACGCCGGGGGAATTTACTCGGCCATGCTGACCATTACAGCCAACAGTGGGTGCACTTCGGTCGCCACTCAAAATTTATCTGTGCCATCGGCTCCGGTTGCTTCATTTGTCCTGCCAACTGCCCGTTGTGAGGGCAATGCGCTGGAATTCAGTTTGCCGCCTACGGCAGCCGATATTTCAGATATTGCCTGGAATTTCGGCGACGCCGCCAGCGGTAGCGCCAACGAAGCAGGCAGCAACCCTGCATGGCATGACTTTTCACCACCGGGCAACTACACCGTAACCGCAACGCTAACCAATGTGGCTGGATGTACGGCAGTGGCTTCGCAAATGCTCACTATTACAGCCAATCCATTGGCTGGTAACATTACCCCCAATAGCCCGGCTCCGCTTTGCGAGGGTAAAAGCCTGGTATTGAATGCGCCAGCCGGAGCGACCAGTTACCTGTGGTCAAATGATGCCATGAGTACATCTTCCGCCATTTCTGTCAGCAGCGAAGGCACTTATCGCGTCACAATGACCGACGCCAATGGTTGCACCTATGCACCGCCCGCAGTAAAAATCGAAATAACACCTTCACCTGACGCCCTCATCAAAGGGTTGATTATGAATGACCTCGGACAGGTCGTTGGAACCAGTTATCCATCGCTCACGACCTGCAAGGGCGAAGATGTCACCATGCAGGTAAGTGGCAATGGCGCATACAGTTATGTTTGGTCTGGCGGCAACGGCATCAACAATACTATTCAGTTTTCGGAAGACCGGGGAAATCCGCTTCCGGTCGGTAATCACATTTACGCTGTGACGGTGACTGATTTCAGCAGTGGTTGTACATCTGTGACCGATC
>JADZBJ010000139.1 GCA_020852155.1 Saprospiraceae bacterium
CGATTTAGATTTTTATCAGATCGTTTACGCTGTCGAGATATTCAATTGTATAACCTCGCTGCTGGTGTTTGTGCTGGATTGTGGAATTTTTGCTTAACTGATTGATTATCATACCACAACAACTCTAATAAAAAAAATTCTCGAAAATGGAAAATGCAATTCCCAAGATGGCTCCAACGATGGTCCCCACGATGGTGCCCAACAATGCCCACAAAGAAATTCCGGGCAACCCGTCAACCGCCACCAGTAGCAAAATCCGGCTACGGTCTTCGCTCGCCGACGGGCAGCCGCTACGCGTTTTGAGCGAGGCCGATTGGCAATTTTGGATTGAAAACGGCTATGTCGTCATCAAAAACGCCGTCCCGCGTGAGCAAGCCCTCCGAACGGCACAATTCCTCTGGGAATTCGAGGAAAAAGACCCCGCCGACCCCGAAACCTGGTATGCCCCGCCCCGTGCCGAGATGAAAATGAAAGAACTCACCAACACGGGAATGGTGGAAGTGTACAACCATCAACACCTGTGGAACAACCGCCAAGTCCAGCGGCTCTACGATGCATTCGTGGACATCTGGGGCACCGAAAAACTGTGGGTCACGATTGACCGCGCCAACCTGAATTTCCCGTTGCGCCCCGGATTTGAGTACAAAGGTTTTATCCATTGGGATTACGACCCCGAAACCAAGCCGCAAAATGTTCAGGGCGTTTTGGCATTGGCCGACCAGATGGATGAGGAAATGGGCGGTTTTCAATGCATCCCGGAATTGTTCCGGACTTACGACACCTGGAAATTGACCCAGCCCGAAGACCGGGACCGCTTCAAACCCGATACGACAGGTTTTGAGGATAAATTCGTGAAAGTCAAAATGGAAGCGGGCGATATGTTGATTTTCAACAGTAGCCAGCCGCACGGCATCCGGGCGAACAATTCAAAGGACAAAGTGCGGCAGGCACAATATATTTCGATGATGCCCGCCGAAGAAGACAATACCGCCTTGCGCGAATGGCGCATCAATTCTTGGAAAAACCGTATCGCGCCGGAAGGCTACGCTTTCCCAGGCGACCCACGCAATTGGGAGCAAACGCGCTACGAAACCGCCGTATTGAATGATTTGGGCGAGCGATTGCTCGGTTTGAAAAATTGGTAACCAAAATATTATTTTTCTAAAAAGTGGAGCGGCTGAGCGGCGGCTTCACTTTTTTTCATTTCACACAACCTGATTCTCAATTCTGCATGAATAAATTATCTATGCTCGACTGGGCTGTTTTTGGCCTTTATTTCTTGATTGTTTCCTGCTACGGCTTTTGGATTTACAATCGAAAAAAGGCGAACGAGACCAGAACCAGCGACTTTTTTTTGGCCGAAGGTTCGCTCACCTGGTGGGCGATTGGGGCTTCGCTGATTGCCTCGAATATTTCGGCAGAACAGTTCGTGGGCTTGTCAGGTTCGGGTTTTGCAATGGGTTTGGCCATTTCGAGTTACGAATGGATGGCAGCGGCGACCCTGCTCGTGGTCGCCATTTTTTTTATGCCGGGCTACCTCACGAACCGGATTTTCACGATGCCGCAGTTTTTGGAAAAACGTTACTCGCCGCTTGTGGCAACGATGATGGCTATTTTTTGGCTTTTGGTGTACGTTTTCGTCAATTTATCGGCCATTTTGGACCTCGGGGCGATTGCGCTTTCGACCGTTTCGGGGTTTTCCTTCATGGCCTGCGGCGTATTCTTGGCCGTTTTTGCGATTATCATTTCGCTCGGCGGGATGAAGGTGATTGGCTACACAGATGTTGTGCAAGTCGCGGTTTTGGTCATAGGCGGGTTGGCTACGACCTATTTGGCGGTCAATTTGGTGTCCGAACAATTCGGTATGAGTGGTTTTTGGAACGGCCGTGGGTGATTGAAACAGGAAGCGCCCGGCCATTTTCACATGATTTTGGAAAAAGGCCAACAAATGATGCCAGACGGAAAAGGCGGGGAAATAGATGCGTGGACGGCGTTGCCGGGCCTGACCGTGCTTTTTGGCGCGATGTGGATTGCCAACCTCAATTATTGGGGCTGTAACCAATACATCACGCAACGTGCGCTCGGCGCGAGTTTGCCTACGGCTCGGCGCGGTTTGCTTTTCGCGGCGTTCCTCAAACTTTTGATGCCAATAATTTGCGTGTTGCCAGGCATTGCGGCCTACGTTTTACACCAAAAAGGGCTTTTCCAGACCGAAATGTTGGGCGAAAGCGGTTTTGTGAAATCGGACAAAGCCTATCCGGTACTGCTCAATTTGCTCGGCCCGGGCTTGAAAGGCATGTCTTTTGCCGCTTTGACGGCGGCGATTGTTGCTTCGTTGGCTGGAAAGGCGAACTCGATTTCAACCATTTTTACGCTTGATTTGTACAAAAAATACTTCCGAAAAGACGCGACTGATGGCGAGCAAATCCGCGTCGGTCGTTACGCAATTTGGGCAGCGATGGCCATTGCGCTCGTCGTCGCGCCGCAATTGCAGAAGTTGGACCAAGCCTTTCAGTTTATTCAGGAATTCACAGGACTAATCTCACCCAGCGTTTGCGCTATCTTTTTACTCGGATTTTTCTGGAAACGGACGACCTCAAACGCTGCATTGGTTGCTGCTTTGGCTGGCATCCCCCTCGGTTTTGCGTTCAAAAAATGGATTCCTGAAATGCCGTTCCTAAATCAAATGGGCTGGGTTTTCGCAATTTTGGTCGCGTTGATGGTCGCCATTTCGCTAGCCGACCCGTCATCGAAAAATAATCCGAAAGCCCTCAAAGTTGACCGTTCGCTTTACAAACTCGACCAAGGTTTTGCTGTCGGTTCGCTTTTGGTCACAGGCATTTTGGCTGCGCTATACCTCATTTTTTGGTAATGCCAATTTTTGAGTGGTAAAACTCAAAACCTGGCACTACCGATCTTTTATATTCTGTTCAGGGGCAAACCCCGTCTGGTATTACTGAAAAGGGATTATCCTGCTGTACTGTTCAGGGGCAAGCCCTGTCCGGGTATTACTGAAAAGGGATTATCCTGCTGTACTGTTCAGGGGCAAGCCCTGTCCGGGTATTACTGAAAAGGGATTATCCTGCTGTACTGTTCAGGGGCAAGCCCTGAAGCTACTAATGCCCGCAAACGCATTTTTGCTCGTGACAACTGTGGCGCATACCCGCGCCGCTGCTGGTCTGCGTACCCGGCTTTTCAAACCAGAATTTGCTGCGCTTTTTATCCGTATTGCCGATTTCATTCAAGGTCGCGGCGTCAAACAATCGGCCATTGACCATGACCCGGTTGATGGATTCCGTATGTTGAATGTCCTCCAGCGGATTTTTGTCCAGCACAATCAGGTCGGCGAGTTTGCCGGTTTCGAGCGAGCCGATTTCCTTGTCCATGCCAAGGTATTTGGCGCCGTTGAGCGTTGCGCAGCGCAGCGCCTGAAGGTTGCTCATGCCGCCTTGTTGCAGCATCCAGAGTTCCCAGTGCGCGCCGAGGCCGTTGAGTTGTCCATGCGCGCCGAGGTTGATGTTGACGCCGGCGTCCTGTAGTTTTTTGCAACTTCTGCTCACTAAAACGTGGCCGTTTCGGTACTCCTCTGCGGGGGCCATCGTGCGGTGGCGGCTGCGCTCGTCGAGGATATGTCTGGGCGTGAAATTCATCAAGGGCTTTTTGCTCCAGACTTCCAAATTTTGATACCACTGATACTCGCCGTTTAATCCGCCATAGTTGACGATCAAGGTCGGCGTGTTGTGCGCGTTGGTTTTTGACCAAAGCGATACCACGTCATTGTACAGCGGCGCTACGGGAATATTGTGTTCGATGCCCGTGTGTCCGTCAACGACTTGCGTCAGGTTGTGGTGGAAAAATGAGCCGCCTTCCGGCACAACCAGCATACCCAGTTCGCGGGCCGCTGCAATAACCTGCTGGCGCTGCTCGCGGCGCGGCTGGTTATAACTTTTTACCGAGAATGCGCCCCACGCCTTTGTGCGCCGCAGCGTCGAACGGGCATCGTCCAGCGAGTTGATTGGCGCTTTGAAGTCGCCGTCTGCGCCGTAAAGGATCGTGCCTGTGCTGTACAGCCTTGGGCCAACCATGCGGCCCGACCGAATCATTTCGGCGTTGCTGAAGGCCATTTCTGAGTTGACCGACGGGTCGTGTTGTGTCGTCACGCCGTAGGCCAATTGCGCATAATATTCCCATTGTTTCTGCGGGTTCAGGCCGTATCGGAAGTTGCCGGGGTGCGCGTGTACGTCAACGATGCCGGGCATGATGGTTTTTCCGGCGCAGTTGACGAAGAATTCGCCTTTCTGCTCCTTGCGTTTGACTTTATCGTACTCCATGCGCATGGCGCCTACGTAAGTGATTTTGTTGTTGGTCACTTCCAGTTCGCCGTTTTCGATGACCTGATCGCCGTTCATGGTGATGATGCGGGCGTTGTAAAAAACAGTTTTTCCGCTGGGTGCGTCTGATTTCAGTGTCAAGCCGATTTTCAGGCCCGCTTCGGGCAACGGCGGCAAGGAATCCGGCGCGCCGGGCGTCCAGGCAAAACGGTCTTTCAGGTCAATGGTGAAGTATTCATCGCCGAGGGTGTAGTGCAATTTTTTGGAGTCGCCCGACCAGTGCAGGTTGTAGCCAGCATCGCGGCTGACGCAGGTAACCGGAATGGCTTTGGTGTCGGCACTCAGGTCGAGCGTTTTGCCAATTTGCGGAAATGCGCAGATATAGGTTTTGTGTAACTCAATGAATGCCAGCCATTTACCGTCGGGGGAAACCGTGAACGAGTGCGCGTATTTGGATTTGACCAATACCTTTTCGTCTTTGCCGTTCAGGTCGAACGATTTCAGGCTTTTATCCAGCGCGCCAAACAACGCGCCGCCGGTGGTGACTAAAATTCGTTTTCCATCGGCTGAAAAACGCGGGTTTTCACCCAGATCACCCAGAAAGCGCGCCTCGCCTTTAAGGCCTGTTTCCCGAATGTAAATACCGGGTTTGTCGGTCATCGCCGGGCCGAGTTCGTCGTCGCCTTCCTGCATTCGGTACACGAGTTGTTTGCCGTCGGGCGACCAGGATGGTGTGCGGAAAATGCCGCCTGCAATGCCTGATTTCTGGTCTTTTTGCATTTTGCCGTCGGAACCAGCCCAGATCATTTTTCCGCCAAATTCGTCATTCCAGAGTACATAGGCCAACTGACCATTGGTTGAAAAAGCGGGTTCTGATTCCAGGAAATCGCTGCTGGCAGATGTTTCATTGGTGAAATATTGACCATCGGTCATTGGCTCCACCGGTCCGTCGGGCAATGCTTTTTTCCATAAAACGCCTGCTGCGTTGAAGACCAGCGTTTTGCCGTCCGGCGAAGTCACGGCCTGACGAATGGCGTGCGCTGTAAATTCGGGTTCGAACACCTTGTTTTCAAAGCGCAGGGTTTCGGCCACTTTGCCTTTTACAGTACAGGTGAACGGTATAGGTCTGTTGACCGGGCCGCTGCTGGCGCTCATGTTGATGTCCATATCGAAGTCGAAAGCGCCGTTGGCGCCGCGGTTCATCATCACGCGGTAAATCTTCCCCCGCGCCCAAATGATGATGCGGTTGCCGTCGGGCGTCCAGGAATAACCGGGATAGCAGCCGAAGATTGTCCAGGCTTCCTGCTGGTCTTTGTCTAGGGAATTGAACAATGGAAACTCCAGTCCCGTGGCCATTTCACGCACGGACACTACTGACTGCGTATAGTCGCGCCGAACGAAAGCCAGCCATTTGCCGTCAGGCGAAATTTGAGGGCGACAAGCGCCGCCGGAGCCGCCGGTGATGTCCTCAATTTTGCCTTCCTGCATATCGTAGCGGCGAATGGCAAAAATCTGCGTATTCGGGTCTTTGTTATACTGAAAATAGCCGCCGCCGTACATGTCTTCCGAGAAATAAATGTATCGGCCATCGGCACTGACACTGGGTTCGTTGACGTCCTGCTGATCGTTTTTGCGTTTGGTCAACTGAACGCCGTCGCCACCTGAAATGTGGTACATCCAGAGTTCGCCCGCGCCCAGCGAGCGACCGCTCGTGAAGTGTTTTCGGGCTACAAGATATTCATTATCAATCCATTCTGCGTTGTTGAGCAGCCTGAAACTCTCCTTGGTGACTTGTTTGGCATTTTTGCCGTCGGCATCCATGACCCAGATATTGTCGCCACCGCCGGCATCGGAGGTGAAAGAGATTTTCTTGCCGTCGGGCGAAAAACGCGGTTGTACGTCCCAGGCCAATCCCTGACGAAGCGGTGTAGCCGTGCCTCCGGCAATGGGCATGGTGTAGAGGTCGCCCAGCAGGTCAAAAACAATTGTTTTACCATCGGGGCTGACATCAACGCACATCCAGGTGCCTTCGTCGGTGGTGAATTCGATGTCTTTGTAAGGGACTTTACCGGCTGCGGTTGGATCGCTGACATCCCATTTGGGTTTGTCCTGCGCCAGAAGAGTGGTAGAAAATACAACGCAAAGCAGCGTTATCAGGCGAAAATGATTGTTCATCATGCAAGAAATGTGTTGAAATAAGATACTCAAAACGGCTTGAAAGGGTGCATAAGTAGCGAATTTTGAGGTATCCTGAAAAAACTTGGACGAAGGGCGTTTCGAAGCACAAAAACGGCAGAAATTTTTTCTTTGATTTTCAAATAGGCGTCTTTTGCCGGATTCTTGTAAGTTTGCACTAAGAAGAGGTTGTCTCGTTAATGGGAATTCCGTGCTTTTTATGTTTAACCGCTAATGACGCTAAAAACGCTAAGGTGTGGATTTTTAAAATTTTGGTAAAAACTTAGCCCCAGCGGGGCGAAACGTCGGTAGCTTGAAAAATGTAAAAAATACCGAGGTGCGTAGCACCGTAACGTCGGTCACACGTAACCGACGTTACGGTGCTACGCACCTGATCATATTCCTGCGATCATGTTCTACCTACGTTTCGCCCCGCTGGGGCTAAATTTTTACAAATTTTGCGTTTTTAGCGTCATTAGCGGTTAAACTAATTGAGGCACGCTCTTCTAAATTCAACCGATTGCCGGGCGTCAGGAACGCTTGACAGACATAAACACCATGCACCGATTTACAAACCTGTTACTCTTGATTGTTCTCCTTGGGTTGGGCAGCACAGCAACTTATGCTCAGAGCCGCGCCGTACAGGACACGATGCTCAACCGGATTAACCTCATGGGGCAGTTGGTGCAATCACAGAGTTTTGAGCAGGCCGAGGTCGAAGCCGAATGGTTCAGGGAGTTCATAAAACGCCACCAGTTGCCGTATTCGCCGAGGGCCGTTCACCTCATTTCCAAAATTTATAAAGCCAATGCCGACGACCGCAGCGCTACGCGTATGCTGGCCGAGGCAGAATTAGACGCGCGCAAAGACCCTTCTCCTGAATCCAAAGCCGCTTTGCTGGCCATGCTGGTGGACGAATGCCGTATTTGGGAACTGACCGATCAGGCCCTGACTTGCCAGAAAATGTTGACTGTGGCACAAGACTCCATTGCTGCGCGACGTCAACGCCTGAGTGCAAGTCATTTGCAAGCGCAACTGGATTCAGTAACCAACCTCAGAAATACGGAACAAGCCACTGAAAAACAGTTTCTCAAACTCCATCGCGATCATGCCCTGATTGCGGGAGGGGTGTTAGGGTTGCTTTTCCTGCTGTTATTAATTCAATTATTCAGGAACAACAACAACTGGCGCAAAACCCTGGAAAAGAAAGAACTGGAATGGGAGGTGACAAAAGGCAACCTGCAATTTGAGGCCAGAGAGTCAGCCCTCACCGCAGCAGTACAGGCCGTGGAAGAGGAAAAGTCCGTGCAACCGCGTATTTCGGATGACCAATATACCATGTATTTTGGCCCCAAGCCGGAACAGATTGCACTGCTCATCGAGCCGAACCGACAGGTGGTTTTGTACCTGAAATCCTTGCTGTCGGATCGTTTTCAGGTTGAAACAGCCTTTACGGCCATAGAGGGCCTGCATATGGCCAATGAATTGTTGCCCGATCTGGTGGTTTGTGATGCTGTGCTGAATGGTAAAAGCGGTATTGATGTGGCGCGACAAATCAAATTGTCGGAGCGCATGAACCACATTCCGGTGGTGCTGCTGACGCATCGTTTTGGCAATGACGCCAAACTCGATGCCCTTCGCGCCGGCGCAGATGCGTGGTTCACACGCCCGGTCATTGACGACGAGTTTGACGCTTCGGTTCAACGCCTGCTGGACACCCGCAAAATCAGGCACGAGGAGTTTTCCCGCGTGCTTCAACTCTGGTTTTCGGAACACCGCGAGCCAACGAATGATCCCTTCCTGCTGACAACCCTGCAAATGATCGAGGAAAACCTGGCCGATCCCGATTTTATGGCCGACGATATTGCCCGAAAATTGCAAATGACCAAAACGCATTACACCAAAAAACTGAAAGTCCTGACCGGCAAGGAACCCGTCCAGTTGATTCGTGAAATGAGGCTGGAAAAAGCAAAAATCCTGCTCGAAAAACGGGCAGGTACGCCGCAGGTCATTTCCGAACTTGTGGGTTTTGCCAATCCCGGTACGTTTGCGCTGGCCTTTAAAGATTATTTCGGCGATAATACGCTGTTGTTATACACGACACCGAGTCGCTTGCTTTAATATAGTCATTCATTTTCAAAACATCATACAATCATGTCAATTCAACTGGATCAAGCCAAACAAAAGGCCGGCCGATTTGCACGCCGTACGTTATGGGTTATACTGGCGTTGTTTCTGGTACTGGGTATCGGTTATTATTTCTACCGCACTTATGAGGTCAGCGATGGCGCTCGGGTAGGTACGCTCTTCAAAATTTCAAGAAAAGGCATCGTGTTTAAAACCTACGAAGGCCAGTTGCATCTGGCTGGCAGCGCTGTATGGACAGAGGCCAGTACCTGGAATTTTTCAGCCAGCAGCGGAGCCGTTTATGACGAACTTCAAAAACTGGATGGTCAACGTGTTAAATGCTATTACCGCGAATTGGTCAACCCTTTCCCATGGCAGGGTGATACCAGGTATTTAGTATATAAAGTGGAAGTGTCGGGGCAGTAAACGGCAGTTCCATCGCAACAAATCTTTTGCACTGGTCGCCCCGGCAAAGTCAACCCTGAGTCTGAAGCGCTTGTTTTCTGCTCACGACTTGCCGGGGCGATTTTGTTGGAGGACTTTGATATTCTTGGCAAATAGATATTTTTCGTGAAAAGCCATATTGGAATACCTGCATTTTTGGGCATCCAGAATAACAATACCGGGTGTTTTCCCACAGATTCCTCCGGTTTTCTGTGCAATATCAAGAGCGTGTTCGGCACAAATCCAATTTCCAGGCATGATCACAAAACCTGTTATATAGTGTGTATGGGAACCACTTTTAACAATTTTAAACAAATTTTATGACTAAAAACATTTTTACCCTGTTACTGCTTTTTGTTGGTTCATTCAATTTGCTGAATGCGCAATGTGCAGACACCCTTCGACTTGAATTTAAACCAGACCAGTTCTGGTATGAAAGCAGTTGGAAAATCCAGACCGGAAATCAGATAATCAGCGAGCAACCAGCTGGCGCGGGTACTGCCAATTTTTATTATTGCGTAGACGGATGTGTCACGTTCACCATGAAAGACAGCTATGGCGACGGCATCAATTCCGGAGGCTATTACCGGCTTTACCTCAATGATACACTGGTGTATGAATACATCGGTAATGACCTTGTGTACTGGAGTAACAATGCAGTTTCATTTAATTGTGGCCCCGGAGAATCGTGCGAAACAGCGTCCGTATTGCCCGATACAGGTCAATATGTCACCAGTGGCCTGCATACTTCATGGTTTAAGTTTACGCCACCGGCCAACGGAACCTACGAAATCAATACCTGCGATTCGCTGAACGCCTGCGCGTCTAAAATCTGGGTGTACAATACCTGCCAAAATCTTTTCCTGAGCAATGACCCTACCGGTTCGATTTTCTATTCCGCTGACGGTTGTGACAATGGCGCCAAGGCAGATGTTTTTCTGGAAGGCAACAAGACATACTTTTTCAGGATTGCCTATAATGGCTGTTCGGACACGCTGCTGCGTTTCTCTCTGAGTTATAAAGGACCTATCGTGGGCTGCACCGATCCGAATGCGTGTAATTACAACCCGCTGGCCTCCGTAAGTGACACCTGCTACTATCCCGGCAATCCGAATTGCACAATCGGCCCTGACCTGGTGGTCATTGAAGATGAACTGAGGACTTCCGCTCATTTCCAAATCGAACCCAATTCCGATCAGTGCGCTGTTACCGAAGGCTGTATCCGCGGTACGGGTCAGCGTTATTTAGTGCGGTTCTCAACGCACATTAAAAATATCGGTAATCAGGATTATTTCATCGGCGAAACCCCCAACAATCCTTCGACACTGAGCGACCAATTCATCTGGGACCCTTGCCATAATCACTGGCACTATCGTGGCTATGCCGAATACTTGCTATTTTCCAGTGATGGCAAACGCCATCCCATTGGCTCGAAAAATGGTTTTTGTGTACTCGACCTCGAATGCGGCGATGGCGGACAAGGCAAATACACTTGCCAGAATATGGGTATTTCTGCACAATGCGGCGATATCTACGATGCAAGCCTGCCTTGCCAGTGGGTTGATATCACAGGCCTCGATCCAGGCACTTATACACTGGTTGTACGCGTCAACTGGGATCAAACGCCAGACAAACTCGGTCGCATTGAGTTAAACTATGGCAACAACTGGGGACAAGTTTGCTTCAACTGGTCATACAATGGCAACCTGCCCGTATTCGATCTGCTTGACGACAACTGCCCGCCCTACCAAGACTGTGATGGTACGTTGTATGGCAATGCACAAATTGACTGCGAAGGCAATTGCAATGGTGTAAAACTGCACGGCGACTGGAATCAGGACAGCCTGCGGACGGACCTTGATGTGGATGAATACCTGCAAGTGGTGGTAAATAACGACGGCAATGCAACGCCTTGCACCGATCTGAATGACAACAATGTCATTGACCTGTTCGACGCGGCGCTGCTGCACGAGTGCGCTACTTATCAGGACGATATCGTTCACTGGGGCAGCCGTTTTGCATGTCAGTTCCCGACAGGCGCAACCATCGCTTCCGATGTGGTCTATCTGCGCCCGATTTCAATTGATACAATAGCCAAAACGGTGGAAATTCAGGTTCAAAACAGCCAAAATCGCTTGAATGGCTATGAATTTACCATCAGCGGACTGGTGATTGATTCGCTCGTCAACCTCGCTTCGGAGTTCGAGGGCGATCTGTTGTTCAATGCTTCCTTGGGCAAAATTGTCGCCATGACCAGAAATGAAAAATCAATCAAAAAGAATTTCACGCCGTTTAAATTCCTGCGCATTCACTATTCCGAATTGACAGATAATGAAATTTGCATTTCGGAAGTGCAAAACGTGATTAACTCCAAGTACCAGCGCAGTAATGCAAGTGTTCAAGGCGCTTGCCTCAGCACCGGAACCGTCGGGTTGAATACGCCGGAAAAGCCTGATTTTGAAGTGTTCGTTCAGCCAAATCCATTCGTGGATAACCTGACGATTTTCTTTGAAAATGAGGAAGGCGCGCCTGCACAAATCACCCTGACGGACGCTATGGGCCGCATCGTTCGGACATTCCATGATGTGCGCACCAATCAGGTGACCATTGAGCGCAACAATATGCCGTCTGGTGCATATTTTTACCAGATCGAAATGGCCAAAGGCCGCGCCAGCGGTCGGGTCGTGGCGTATTGATTGTGTAATCCGTTCCGCGAATGACCATTCGCGGAACGGATTACAATTGTAAAATTATCCGCAAATGAAATATTTCCTGTTATCCCTGTTCCTGCTGTCGGGCGCTGTCATGGTTACCGCTCAGCCACACCGTTTCCTGACCTATAATATCCGCCTGGACGTCGCCTCTGACGGCGAAAATGCCTGGCCCAAACGTCAGGATTACCTCGCTGCGCAAATCCGTTTTTACGCTCCCGACGTATTTGGCATTCAGGAAGGACTTCCGCATCAGGTGGAATATTTACAGGAAAATCTGTCCCAATACGCCAGTTTTGGCGAAGGCCGTGAAGGCGGAAAAAAGGGCGAATCCACGCATATATTTTACCTGAAAAGCCGATACGAAGCCGAGCAGCAACGCGTCTTCTGGTTATCCGCCACGCCGGATACCGTGTCTATGGGCTGGGATGCTGCCTGCCTGCGCGTGTGTACGGCTGTATTGTTAAAAGAAAAATCCAGCGGTCGCCGTTTTTGGGTGTTCAATACCCACCTCGATCACATGGGGAAAGTAGCGCGTGTTCAGAGCGCAGAACTCATGCTGGCCAAAGCCAAAACGTTCAATGCAGACAACCTGCCGGTCATTCTGATGGGCGATATGAACAGCGAGCCGGATTCAGATGTCATTGCCAAATTGAGGTCGGAAATGCTGGACACCCGCGACCTTTCCATCGAGCCGCCATTTGGCCCCTCAGGTACATTCAACGGGTTCAAATTCGATCAGCCCGTGACGTTGTTGATTGACTATATTTTTGCGTCAAAAAATTCGGCCTTTACGGTCAATAAATTCGCCGTACTCAGCGATTCAAAAGGCCTGCGCTATCCATCCGATCACCTGCCTGTGTTGGTTGATCTGGAATGGAAATAATCAAATCCCGGATAAGTTCTATTTATCGGTTTTTCGGCGGATTGGCCGCCTGAATTTTGCGCACTTCCAGTTCCTCTTTGCGGATCTGGTCTTCCCGTTCGCGCTGACGCGTATTTTCCAGTTCGCGTTTGGCTGCCAGTTCGTTGTTCTCCACCAAGTATTTTACTTGCATTTTATAGTGAAACTGGATAGGCGGCTCCGTAAAATTCGGATTCAGGACGACGTCAAACTGATCATAAGGCAAGCGGTTGTAATAAGCCGTACGCTCCTTGTTGGCGTATTTAATGCCCATTTTATTCAGTTTGTTTTGTTGAAATGACGACAACTGACTGGCATCCGAACTCCAGGCAGCGTATTCCTCATACATTTCGACTGGGTAGTAGGTTTCAAAGTTTTCACCCACGCTGACGGGTGTTGTTTTTAGATTGAAACCATTCCATAATTTGACTTTTTGGGCTATAATTTTGCCCGCCTCTTCCTTGAGTGTCGCATGGATTTTCTGTACATCGGCCACATTGGTTTCTACTTTAGCCAGGTCATAAATTTCAGCGGCGGCAGCGGCAGCGACCATTTTATCCAGCAGCGCGGAGTTGGTGTATCGGATGTGTACATTTTTCTTCAACTGAAAACCAATCGGTACTTCATTCGCTGTTTTGGAACGTTTTTTCTTGTCCACCACAACTTCGTACTGCGGAACTAATGAAATGAAATCCACGAAAATATCTGCATCGGCCAGTCCGGCGGCATTCAAGCCTTGTCTGAACAGGTTTATCCGTTGGTTCATGAAGTTGTTGGTTTCCTCGATGGTTTCACCTTCCTGCGACACAGCGAAAATCGCCAGATAATCTGTGGGTTGCGCGTTGTACAGCACTTCTGCCTGCAAGATCACAGCATTATCCGATAGACTGACGGGCAATACCGCGCGGGCATTTTCTTGTGCGCCGCCCTGTTGCTGGGCATTGCCGGATACCTGAGCGTTAAGCAAAACGGGAAGGAATGCCAGAAGGCTGAACAGTATTTTCAGATTTTTCATGATGGAGGGTGGTGGAGGTGAGATTTGGAGGGTAAAATTAGGGGGAAAGGGGAAAGGACAAACAAAAAAAGGCCAGTCTTTTCAGACTGACCTTTTGATTGTCGGGGCACCAGGATTCGAACCTGGGACCCCCTGCTCCCAAAGCAGGTGCGCTACCGGGCTGCGCTACGCCCCGAAACATTTTCTATGGTTTTGGCGGATAGGGCGGGATTCGAACCCGCGGTACGCTTTACAACGTACGTCGGTTTAGCAAACCGGTGGTTTCAGCCACTCACCCACCTATCCGATTGGGAGCGCAAATGTAAAACGATCTGTCGCTTATTCCCCAACTTTTTTTTAAAAATTTTTTTCGTCGGATAAAAATTTTTTCAAATCACCCGGTTTTGCTCGAAAGTCGGCGTGTCATGCCGACAAATAACCCGATTCACATCAAAATAGATCCGGCCCAAACGAGGTTTATTCCAGGGAAAATAATGGCTTCCAGAACGATGTAATCGCTGCGCGGGATGTCTTCGGCAATTTCCAGGGGCAGGCCCTGAGCGTTGGCGGGTGTTTGCGCGACGGCGATACTCAGCAAACCTTTGTTCGGATCAATATGGTCAAACCTGAAATGCAACCCGAAGGCGCTAATCTCATCTTTCAGGATGAACGGACTGTTGTTGCGAATCAGGAAAACAGGTTCTGCGCGACCAGTGCGCCCGTCAGGGGCCAGGACATTCAAACCGGCAGCAATGCCGATGTCGTTGGGTTCGGCCGCATACATCGGGTGCTTGATGTTTTTGATGGCTTCGGCAAATTGTACCACATAGCCTTTGTACTCAAACGAGCCGCCTTCCTGTACCTGAAATGTCGTGTATTGAAGTTCCTCTTCCAGTTTAAACATCCGGTCGAGCGCAGACTCCGGCAGGCGCAATTTCAGTTGCAATTCGTTGATGGGCGCTGTCACGCCAAATCCACCAGCGCCGGGGCGCAGGTAAATCATCGGCGTCGCTGAATAGGTTTTGGTCTCGCCGTTTTTCAGTGCACGCACATTGACACCCAGGGCG
>JADZBJ010000140.1 GCA_020852155.1 Saprospiraceae bacterium
CAGCGCCAACGAACATCATACCGTTTTTCAGTGTGCGTGACGGGTCAATCTCAAGGCGGCGTTTGGCATCGGCCGGATTGATGCCACGCTCGATCATGGACATGTTTTCTTTGTTTTGGAGGTAGCGCAATCCAAAGACCATCAAAAATGCGCCAAGGCTGACGATGATCGGGATCAAAACTGCTATTTCTTGCTTATCCATTGCTAAAATCAGGTTGAAAAGTGAAAGATTTTGTTGAACTCATCAACTTCGTTTTGTGATGATACGGCATAGGACAGCAGGTTTCCAAAATGGGTTACAGTTAGCGGGAATTTTTTTGTTGAAAGTTGAGGATTGAAGTTGTTGAAAGTTGAAGTTGTTGAAAGTTGAATGTGGTTGAAAAGTTGAAGTTGTTGAAAGTTGAATGTGGTTGAAAAGTTGTTGAACCATCAATATCCCCATCCCCGTTAGGGGATTCCTGTTTATAGCTAAATGTTTCAGATTTTTGAAAAACCCCGTCAGGAGTTCCCTGTTTATAGATTTGGATTTGATAATGCCGTAAAAACCCCGTCAGGGGTTCCCTGTTTATATCTGAATGATTCAGATTTTTGAAAAACCCCGTCAGGGGTTCCCTGTTTATAGCTAAATGTTTCAGATTTTTGAAAACCCCGTCAGGGGTTCCCTGTTTATAGATAAATGTGGTTGAACGAACCATCAATATCCCCATCCCCGTCAGGGGTTCCCTGTTTATAGCTAAATGTTTCAGATTTTTGAAAAACCCCGTCAGGGGTTCCCTGTTTATGGATTTGGATTTGATAATGCCGTAAAATCCCCGTCAGGGGTTCCCTGTTAAACCACCGACATCAATAGAAAAGGCAGGGCCATGTTATAATTCAGGCTTTCGTATTCAAGTCCCAATTGCCTGATATTTTGGTAATATTCAGCATGATGCTGATAGTAAACGCGTTCATTTTGCAAAAACCAGGCTTTTTCGCCAAATTTCTCAGCCAGAAACCATTTTTCAATCAGGCGTGCAGATCGTCCGTTTCCATCATTCCAGGGGTGAATTTTTACAAAAACCAAATGTAGCATCGAAGCATAGTAGCAAGCCTCCTTGAGCGACATGTCCATTTCCAGCAAAACATTTAGGTCAGCGAAGAATTTCTCCATTTCGACCTCAACCATTCCCGGCGGTGCGGCGACATATTCTATACGGCCATCCTCGGTGGCTACATACATGTTCTGGGTTCGGTATCTGCCTTGCCATGTTTTGGTGAGCAGATGCTGACTCAATAATTGGTGGGCGTTTTTTATATTTTGCTCATTCAATGGATTGGTTTGGGCAAAAATATACGCCCGATACAGATCGTCTGTTTTTTTTGAATAATCAGGTTGAAATGAAATACCATCTCTTTTATATCGGATATAACTGTCTAATTCAATGTCTTCCCCTTCGATCTTGCTGCTGAAAACAGAAGCCACTGAAGTGTAGAAACTGAAATCAGCGGTGGATAAATCAGCGTCTTTCAATGCATTGAATTTATCCGAAAGGCTATCCGGCACGCAGGCCAGGTAGTCATGTATTAAATCCTGATGGATGATCTTCAATGCCATGAGTGCTGTAGTTCGTCTGGCAAATGTAAGCCAGCTATGAAGAAAGTTACAGGTAGAGAATCCCATTCACCGATTCGTCGCAAAAAACAGTACATTCCTCTGATATTTCTTGCTTTTATACTGCTGAAAATCCCACCTTTGATCTTCCTCCTTTGACCTTAGTTTTTAAACCAATTCAAATCCATTATGTATATAGCAATCATTCTTTTAGTGCTGGTGGCGCTTAGCGTTGTCACTGTTCAACAGGGCACTGTGGCCATCACGACCATTTTCGGTAAGTACAACCGTACATTATATCCCGGTCTGAGTTTCAGAATTCCGATTATTGAAACCGTTTTCAAGCGCATTTCAGTACAAAACCGCGCAGTGGAATTGACCTTCCAGGCTGTCACCATTGACCAGGCCAACGTGCATTTCACCTCGCTGCTGCTTTTTTCTGTGATGGATAATGCCGAAGAGACGGTCAAAAAAGTAGCCTTCCGATTCGTCAGTGACCGCGATTTTATGGCCACCCTGACGCGCACTGTTGAAGGCAGCATCCGCGCTTTCGTTGCGACTAAAAAGCAACAGGAAATCCTGTCACTGCGTCGTGAAATTACCGAAGCCGTAAAAACCAACGTGGATCACATGCTCGAAGACTGGGGCTTCCACCTGATTGACCTTCAGATCAACGACATTACTTTTGATGAAGAAGTCATGCGCTCCATGTCTAAAATCGTTGCGGCCAACAACCTGAAAGCCGCTGCCGAAAACGAAGGTCAGGCACTGCTCATTACCAAAACCAAAGCCGCCGAAGCGGAAGGTAATGCCATCAAAATCGCTGCTGAAGCCGAACGTGAAGCGGCCCGGATGCGCGGTCAGGCCGTTGCCCTCTTCCGCGAAGAAGTAGCCAAGGGTATGAGCCAGGCCGCCAAAGAAATGAGCGACGCCAACCTCGACACGTCAGTGATCCTGTTCTCTATGTGGACAGAAGCTATCAAGAATTTCACCGAAAACGGCAAAGGGAACATCATTTTCCTCGACGGCTCAGTGGACGGTATGCAAAAAACCATGAAGGAAATGATGGCGCTCAGTTCCGTGGATTATGCCAGCAAAAAATAATTGATTCGATTAAGTCCGATTGATTCGATTGCCCTCGTAGAGTAATGGCACGCGGATAACGCGGATACTCGTAACGCGGATTTTGGTGACACAACTGGGTACCACCCAAATGTATCAATCAAATCAATCGGACTTAATCGGATCAATCGGACTTAATCGAAACAATTCCCTTCCTGCTTCGATACGATTGGGCCAGCGTTCCATATCAACCACCATAACATGGCGGTTGTGCAATGGAAGTTGGCCCAATTTTTTTTGTGTCCGGCGATAGTGTGACAGGCAAACCCGTGTAATGCTGACCAAAAAATGCACGATGGCAACGGTTGTCCCGGTACGGAAGTGATGGTCGCTGGATGCCCGAATGGCTTTGTACGTCATGCTGACCTGCGTTTGAAACATGGATTCCAGCAAGGTCAGTTCGCCATTGCGCAACAACCTTAAAGCCAGCGTTTCGACACCGGCCTGATGGTCAAACCAGACATCGAAAATATCATCGCAGAGTTGAATCAAACCGCCGGTCAAGTGCCAGGCCGCCCGCTCCTGGTCGCTCAGTGCATTGTCCATCAGGCATCGGAACAACAACACCGACGAGCCGCCTTTTTCTTGTGTGATATCGCTTAACTCCTGAATACTCAGTACCTGAGCATGTGTCTGCTGTCGCCCCTGTGCTTCGATGTTGAACACGCGGTGCAGGCAGTTTTCGAACTGATTGGCGTGAATTGGCGGCAAGGTCTCATGTACATTTTTCAGAAAATGCAAGGACAGACCGCGCTCGTCGGCAACGGCCCCGTATTGTTCCGGGTTATTATGCCATAAGATGCTGGCGTCATCCTGAGCGCGCCAGTCGTCGGCCAGATCGTCAAAAAAACAGGCCAGGGCCGAGAGGTTGGAAAAACGCTGTCGCTCATGGTTGTTTCTGCTGCGACCGCGCAACGCGCAAAACAACGTAGCAAGAAAAGCTGTACCGTAAAAGTAGTGTTTTAATCGCTTTTTTTCCTGATGATTCAGCGGGGCAGGGTGGGGGAGTGATAAATCGCTGAGGCCTTTTTTTCTGAAATACAACATCGCCTGGCCGAAGGTAAAGACCAGCCAGGAAGTTGCCAGGAGCAAGTGATAAACATGTCGGATACCTTTCAGCATTGTCGTGCAAAGAACGCAAGAGTTCGGGCAACACGGGTATTTTCATTATCACCTTAAAAAACTGTACTTTTGTCGGCTTTTATTTTCGGTAGTGGCAGATTTTGACTGGTGTTGCCCACCTAACATCTTGATTGTCAGTTTGGTATTCATCATTCATCATTCATCATTACCTATTTTTCAATCCTTTCCTGGTTCACCTTATGTTGCTTTCCATGACCGGTTACGGACGCGCTTCTGGCAGATATGCCGAGAAATCCATAGCTGTCGAAGTACGGGCCGTTAATGCCAAAATCACCGATCTTAAATTACGATTGCCCGGCGATTACAAAGAGCGCGAAATCGAACTTCGCAAACTCATCACTGACCATGCCGATCGAGGCAAACTGGATGTGTTGGTCGAAGTCCAAAACGCCGACGGTACAGCGTCGGTGACCCTCAATGAAGCCTTATTCAGGGGTTATCACCGCGAGCTATCCCGGTTGACCCAGGAATTGAATCTTCCACAAACCGATCTGTTACAGGCTATCCTGCGCATTCCAAACGTCGTTGCAACCCCAACGGGTGATATTGATGAAAATGAATGGGCGGCTATTTGTAACACGGTGACTCAGGCGCTGGATAATTTCAAGAACTTCCGCATGGAAGAGGGTAAGGCCCTGGAGGTTGACCTGCGTCATCGGGTAAAAAATATTATTTCCCTGCTTGAGCAGACGCGCCCTTTTGAACAGGAGCGCTTTGTTAAAATGCGCGAACGCATGCGGAGCAATATGGAGGAAAATTTCGGTAAGGAGAACCTCGACAAGAATCGTTTTGAGCAGGAAATTCTTTATTACCTCGAAAAATTAGACTGCACTGAAGAGCGCGTTCGCCTCGAACAGCACTGTAAATATTTTCAGGAACACCTTGATAATAGACAGGAATCAGTGGGCCGCCCATTGGGTTTTATCTCCCAGGAAATGGGCCGCGAAATCAATACGCTCGGCGCCAAGGCCTATGATGCAGATATTCAGCGTTTGGTCGTTCAGATGAAAGACGAACTGGAGAAAATCAAGGAGCAATTAGCGAATGTGCTTTAATACGCGTTTACGAAACTTTCAAAGTTTTCGTAAACGTAAACGTACAAGAACAGGGTTATGAAACTTTTAAAGTTTCATAACCCTGTTCTTGTATTATTCACATCATTTCCGGTTGCTGTCTTGCTTGGCAAATACTTTGCGCAGCAATTCAGACGTGCGGGAAGTCTTGTTTCGGCGGATATTTTTTTCCTCTTCACCTACTTTTGAGAAAAGTCCTTTCAGGGCCTCATTGGTGACATAATCGTCAAGGTCATTGTTGATCTTGTTGACCATCGGAATTTTGTTGTAGGTGTCAGCAGCCCTTTTCCACAGGGTGTTTGCGCCTACTTTTTCCAGCGAATTGACGATTTTCGGGTTGAATTTTTCGTAAAGTTGTGTACTCGTGGTGCGTTGCAGATAACTTGTTGCAGCGTTATCAGTACCCATCAGGATGTTCGTAGCATCCTGAATGGTCATGCTTTTGATGGCCGATACGAAAATTGGCTTGGCTTCTGTGGCGGCATCTTCTGCACCACGATTGATCTTTTCAATCAGTTCAGCCTCGATATTGCTGAAACCGGGTAATACTTTCAACCGATCAGTTACCTGACGGACATTCGAGGGCAACAAAATTTTATAAGGGCCGTCAAGATAACCGCCTTTTTTAGCCAAAGATTCTGCGCCTTTACTAATGCCGTTGGTCAGCGCTTCTTTCAAACCGCGGCCGATTTCATCAAGACTGGGTTCTGAAAGGACTTCCTTGGCAACCTGTTGCAGCGTATCGCATGAACTGAAGAACAGGCCAAACGCCAGAAACAAAAACGATAGTTTTTTCATAATATATTGATTGTGAAAAGGTTGTACGGCGGTTAGCCCACCTTGGGTTTTGTGAAAACTATTGGACGTTTTCAATCTGGAAATGTCGCAAAAAAAGTATCGTTTTATCAATATCTTCACTTAAAATCCTGTCTGTTACCAGCGGCGGGACCACCTGACGATATTCCGTGTATGCTTTTTCAATCGGAGCTGAAAAACGCCGGGGCTTTCGGAATTCCAGGCCTTGCATGGCCGCCATAAATTCAATAGCCAACAATCGTTCCAGATTCAAGACCACCCGACGGGCTTTGGTGCCGGCATTGGCGGCCATACTCACATGATCTTCCTTGCCAGTCCAACTGACGATGCTGTCCGTGGAAGCCGGTGCGCAGTACATTTTGTTCTGACTCACAATGGATGCAGCAGTGTATTGAGCAATCATGAGTCCTGAATTCAGTCCGGCATCCTGAATCAAAAATGCCGGTAAATCGCGTTGTCCGCTGATGAGTTGATACAGCCTTCTTTCGGAAATATTGCCCAACTCGGCCAGTGCGATCGCTAAGTAATCCAGTGGCAGGGCTAAGGGTTGCGCATGAAAATTGCCCCCGGACAAAATGCCGTTGCTTTCCGGGAAGATCAGCGGATTATCCGTGGTTGAATTCATTTCGGTTGTAATCATATCGCCGATATGTTGCAGGGCATTTCGGCTGGCGCCGTGTACCTGCGGCACGCACCGGAAAGCATAAGGGTCTTGTACGCTGCTGTTTTTGATCTGACCCAGTTCGCCGCCTTTCAGGAAACCCAGCACATTGCGGGCTACGAATATTTGCCCTTTATGCGGCCGGATATTATGTATTCTTTCATCCAACGGTTCCAACTGGCAGTTGAAGGCTTCAAATGAAATGGCCGTGTTGAAATCGGCCTGTTGCGCCAGCCGGGAACCTTCCAGCCAACTCCAGACCGCATAAGCGCCCGAAAATTGCGTGCCGTTCAGGAGGGCCAGCGCTTCTTTGGCCTTGAATGTCAACGGCGTCCAGCCAAGGGCTTTTAATACCACATCAGCGCGCTGCCGACGGCCCTGATGCCAAACCTCGCCCATACCGATCAACGGCAAACTCAGGTGTGCCAGTGGCGCCAGATCACCGGACGCGCCCAGCGAACCGAGTTCAAAAATAACAGGCAGCATGTCTGCATTATACATGTCCACCAGGCGTTGAACGACCTCGACCCTGACGCCGCTGTGCCCGTAAGACAGGCTCTGTATTTTCAGCAACATCATGATGCGAATAACCTCTTGTGGCACCAGTTCGCCTGTGCCAACGGCATGACTCATCACGAGGTTTTCCTGTAATTTTTCCAGATTTTCATCTGAAATACTGACATCGCAAAGCGAACCGAATCCGGTGTTGATACCATATACCGGTCTTTCGGTGCGGCTGATGGTGTTATCCAGAAACTGGCGGCAATTGTTTAGTCTTGTCTGTGCTGTGTCTGACAGGCTTAAAGGTGTCTTGTTGCGAAGCAAATGGTCAACCTGATCGAGGGATAAATGGTCGGGTGATATCTGGTGCATTAGTGGTGTGGTTAGTATAGTACAGGTTTGATGAGGGTGTCTCATAAGTCATAAATCAAGCAAATTAGATTAACCGCTAATGACGCTAAATACGCTAAGTTTTTGATTTTCAATATTTTGCGTATTTGGTGTCATTAGCGGTTAATCATAAAAGCACAGAATCGTTACTTATGAGACAACCTCAAAGCACAGCAAAGGAAAAACAAAATTGCAAACAGCGGGGTGTTTGCTGCTGTCAACAACAGGTAGTATTGGTAAAAAAAGGGACTGGCATACTTTTAGAGATTCTTAACGGAAGTTTTTACAACTCAAACCGGACAAAATGCGTTTTGCGAACTAAGCGGTTGTTTAAAACTTCAACAGTTACACAAATAACCAATTCAACAAATAACCGAATAACCAATTAACCAGTTACTTTCAATCAACACAAGATGTACAAACTGCTGATTCCCCTGTTAACCCTGTTTTTTGTTCAATCACTTTCGGCTCAACCGGGGCAGGCCAAGCCGGAAAAAAACGACCCCGAAGCAAAGGCCATTCTGGATAAAGTTCGGAAGAAATACGAAGGCTATAAATCCATGGAAGCGGCTTTCGCGCTCAATATTGAAGTGCCTGGGCAGCCTGTTGAAAATCAGAAAGGAACCGTTGCGCAGCAAGGCGACAAGTTCAAACTGGAAATGGATGCCCAAACGCTGGTGAGCGATGGTAAAACAACCTGGGTTTACCTGAAGAATAACAAGGAAATTCAAATCAACGACGCCGATGGAGGCACCGGTGATTTCCTGACGCCGAAAGAACTGCTCAGCCGTTATCAGCGTGGCGATTATTTATACGCCATTATGGATAAAGTCAATGAAGGCGGGAAGGTGTTGACGCAGATTGAATTCAAGCCTAAAGACCGCAATTCGGAATATTCAAAAATGCGCGTCAATGTGGATGAAAAAACGCAAACCATCCAAAGTATCAAAGCG
>JADZBJ010000141.1 GCA_020852155.1 Saprospiraceae bacterium
GATTTTCACCGCGACTATTGACGATGGATGGTACACGTACTCCCAATTTTTGGAAAGCACCGACGGCCCTGTGGCTACGTCCATCACCTTTCAAGAGGGTGCGCATTATGCTTTGGTTGGTAAAGCCAAAGAAGGCGGCGACATCATAAAAGTACATGACAATGTGTTCGACATGATGCTGACCAAGTTCAAGCACAAAGGCACCTTCACGCAGCGTGTTCAAGTCAAAGACCCGTCCAAACCCATCAGTGGCTACGTAACCTTCATGACTTGTAATGAAGAAATGTGTCTGCCGCCCAAGGATGTGGATTTTACTTTTAAAATTCCCGCTTTGAAAGACTGTGGAACAGCGCCGGCTGCCACGCCAGAACAAACGCCTTCGCAAGGACAAACTCCTGCACCGGATAATAGCAACGGAATGGCCGCAACTGGTGATCCAGCAGTAACCACACCTCCGACAACAGTAACAGACAATAATCCTGCAGCGCCGGACGACCCCAACTTCAAGGGTTTTTACAACGCCAAGCGCTCCGAAATCAATCCTGCACAATTTGTAGGAAACTGCGAAGGCATCAGCCAGGGAAACAATGCTGATTCTTCGATTGCTTCACTGTTTTTGCTGTGTTTCCTGGGTGGTTTGGTTGCACTGTTGACGCCATGCGTTTTTCCAATGGTGCCCATGACGGTGAGTTTCTTTGTAAAACGCTCGCCGAACCGCCGTACGGGCCTTCGCAATGCATTCATTTATGCCAGTAGCATCGTCTTGATTTTTGTGTTGCTGGGCGCTGCTGTTACAGCAGTACTTGGCCCGACGGCCTTGAATGATATGAGCACCAACAAGTGGTTTAACCTCGTCGTTTTTGCACTGTTAGTCATCTTTGCCTTTTCCTTTTTCGGTTTTTATGAAATTCAGTTACCCTCATCCTGGGTAAACAAGAGCGACCGCATGGCCGACCGCGGCGGCATACTGGGTATCTTTTTCATGGCCTTTACGCTGGTGCTGGTATCTTTTTCCTGCACAGGCCCTATTGTCGGCACTTTGCTCGTAGAAGCGGCACGGTCCAATGCGGGCGCGTCATTTCTGGGGTTCATTCCGGCCAAACCAGCCATCGGGATGCTCGGTTTCGGCCTGGGTCTGGCTTTGCCATTTGGCCTGTTTGCCATGTTCCCCGGCTGGCTCAATTCCCTGCCTAAATCCGGCGGTTGGATGGACAACGTGAAGGTTACGCTAGGTCTGGTCGAACTGGCCCTGGCATTCAAATTTCTGAGCACTGCCGATATGGTTGAACAATGGGGTATCCTCAAATTTGAGCCATTCATGGCCATTTGGGTAGTTATTGCTCTTGTTTTGGCCCTGTATCAATTCGGCATCATCAAATGGAAAGGCAATGAAGGCCGGCCCGGAATAGGTCGCCTGGCTATTGCCCTGATGTCGCTTGGTTTCGCTGTTTATGTAGGTTGGGGCCTGGCTAATTACAAATCGCTTTCACTGTTAAGCGGTTTGGCGCCGCCGGTACACTACAGTTTCAAAAAAGAAACCGAAGCCAAACACCACGACGGCCCAGGATGCCCTCAGGGTCTGGATTGCTACCATGATTTTGATGAGGCGATCACTATTGCCAAACTGGAAAACAAGCCTATTTTTGTTGACTTTACTGGACACGGTTGTGTTAACTGCCGTAAAATGGAAGAAACTGTTTGGCCATTGCCTGGTATCATTGACCGTCTTCGCAACGACTATGTGGTGGTTTCACTTTATGTGGATGAAAAAGTGCGCTTGTTCCCGGATAATGAATTTGCTTACTTGCTCGACCCCAACACAGGCGAAAAACTGCGCACCGTAGGCTCCAAATGGAGCGCATTTCAGGTCAACAACTTCAATGTAAGCGCACAACCCTACTACGTGCTGATGCACAACGACGGCAAAACCATCCTGAATCACCCGACAGACTACGCCAATGGCAACGACCCAAAAGTGTATAAAGCCTTTCTGGATTGCGGTCTTGAAGCCTTCCGCCGCCTCAAGGAGCAGGAAAGCAGCAACGAACGCATTGGTATGAAATGAGTGGTAAGTGATTAGTGGTGAGAGGTTGGTAATGCCCGGAAAAAGTGAATATAAAAAGCGCTAATTGTTGACAATCAAACAATTAGCGCTTTTTCATTTAAAACTCATCACTCACCACTAATCACTCACCACTAATCACTTACCACTAATCAATGTTTTGGCAGAGTTCGACCAATACGCCATTGGTTGATTTTGGATGCAGGAATGCAACCCATTTATTATCCGCGCCGCGTTTGGGCTCTCGATTTAACGGTACAAAGCCTTCCGCTTCAAGGCGATCAATTTCCGCCCGGATATCTGCCACCTCAAAAGCCAGGTGATGAATGCCTTCGCCGCGTTTTTCAATAAATTTGGCAATAGCACTGTCTGGATGAGTGGCCTCCAGCAATTCAATTTTGGTTTCACCGACTTTGAAAAAAGAGGTGCTGACATGCTCGCTCTCCACTGTTTCTATTTTGTAATGCGCTTCGCCCAAAAGTTTCCGAAACAGTTCATTACTTTCTTCAAGTTGGCGGACGGCAATTCCGATGTGTTCTAAACGTAACATATTAAAAAGTATGAAAATTCGGGCGCAAGATAGACTACCGTACGAGTTCGATATAACCTTTAAATTGAGAAACACCGTCGCCAAGATCAATCATGTAAAAATAGGTACCATCCGGTAAGTGCCGGTTTTCCCATATCCCTTGCCAGCCATCAGCGTTGGTATATCCTTTTTCGTGAAACACCTGATTGCCCCAACGATTGAAGATGTAAACTTCATTATTCGGGTACTGCTCAATACCCAGAATCTTCCATCGGTCATTAAACCCGTCATTATTCGGCGATACGCCATTAAAAATCAGGATTTTATTACAGGCAACATTGATAATAACAGTTGCTTCGGATACCTGCCCCAGGTCATCTGTTATCCGGTACCGCAGCGAGTCGTTGCCGCAGCGTTCAGGGTCGGGGGTATAAATCAGTTGGCCGGTAGCCGGATTAAGGGTATAAGTACCCATTGTTGGCTCCTGAATTATGGTAAAAGCCGTTAAAGCGCCGGCATTACCCGTTTGGCCCCTGATAACATCATTCGACAGGATATTAATGGAAACATCACCATCTTTTAAGGCAAACGCAATGTCGTTTTGAGCACTCAGCGAATCCGACGGCAATTGAACAACCTGGATATAAACCTTGATAATCAGGCATTCGTTAAAGTCGTCGCACAATTGAAAACAGAACGTATCCTGTCCGATTTGTTCGCCTGTAAAATCAAAGCACCAGTTTTGTAATGGCATCCAGGAAACATTGCCATTATTGGTGCATACCCTTGTCAATGCGGTGACATACCCGCCAAGTATGGTGGTATCCAGGCAGTAGCGAAGGGTTTCGTTTAAAGGTATCTGGAGGTGGTCTTCCAGTGCCACTTCAACAGGCTTGCAAACGACTTCCATTCTCAAGGTGTATTCGCACGTCGAAACCACGTTTTTAATCGTGAAATCATGTGTGCCTATGCCGACTTTTAGTCCAATAAAACCGCCGTTAGCCATAACGACCTGCGTAAACGGCAGACCTGAACGCATAATAGACAATTCTGGAAGGTCACTAAATGGCAGGTTGGTAATGAGCATGGTGTCCCGGTTACAGTTGTAGGTTTCCCAGTGAATAGTTCCATTGGGAAGTGTCTGGAAATTGTGCAGCGGCGGGCAATCCATGCAAGTGATGGTGATAATGGTCGTATCCAGGCATCCGTATTTCAGGTCGCGGAAAATCACTTCGTGTTGGCCCGTTGTAAACGGGAACTGCGAGGCATTAGCAACAGTTTGCTGGCTGGGATCATAACTTTTTACATTTCCCTGAACGGATTCAATTTTCAATGGGCCGTAGGTATTTGATGACATTCCACCCAAAATGAATGCCGGAGGCTGGAACATCCAGTTTCCGCCCGGATCCAATTGGTTCATTTGTTGTAGCAACCCGTTGATATCTATAAAATTCCCGCTCAATGGCTGGCCGTTGACCATCCATTCTTTCAGCAAAAATGGCCCTCCGCTGGGCAACATATCCAGCACATAAGCGGACAGCATTCTAAAATCGCACCCCTGTACTGCCCCTGTAAAAGGTAAGCCATTATCCAGGACAGCAAAATTGGTCAACATGGCAAACGGAATCGGTATGCACACATCGCCAGGCTGACTGCAAATGGTTGTAACGCCCTGATATTCAGGTTGTAGTGCCAGAATAGTAGCGCAGTCATATTCGGGCAAGATCGAAGGAATATAGGTAATGATCCTGCACTGGTGCAGTATGGTGTCGTACACGGCTACAACAATATTATCAACATTATCCCCAATAAATGAATTTGAAATGAACGTCAGGCAGCCAGTAACAGGCGAAATACTGTATGAGCCGTACGGGCCGCTGGTACCCGTCAGACCAGGATCATTAATTTGTACAACCTGTATATGCTGGAGCGAAAAGTTGGGCGGCAATACCCCACACGATGTTATGGTGGTCAGGGGTTGTGTTGAAATATAAACGTCTTGCTGAGAAGGTGGATTCGGCGTAATGCTGAATACATAACAGATCGTGTCTTTAATATTCAGGTCAATGACCTGACGCAATATGCAAATGGTGTCCACGGCAAAACCCAGCTTGTTTTTGGCCGTATAGGTCAGGCAGTTATTCGAACCAAGATTCCAGGAACCATATATCGAAGAACCTGAGTTAAATCCGCCGATAAGGCTATAGTTTACCTGAGCATAAGGCACTCCGGCCGGAGCATCAATGCAGATATTGCGCGTTTCAAAAGTGGTCAGTATTTCATGCAGGTACTGACTTTGATTGCACAGGGTCAGGATTTTAAAAGTATCAAGGTTGACGGAACAAAGCAGGCTGTCGTAAACGATACCCGTATAGTAACCCGGACTCAGGTCAAAACGGTTAACAGGATCACTCACTGCCGGTAAATCATTCCAGTTTACCTGAATCGGCCCAGTACCGCCACTAAAAGTAAGTTGTATTGCCCCCTTTGCATCACAGGTGGCGGGCGACACCGCAGAGTTTATCACTATGGGATCCGGAGTGTCTATGCCAAACCAGGCGCTTTCGATACGGCATGAGTCTTTGTCAAACAATAAAACCCGGTATTGCCCCACAGGCAAGGCGTTCTGCGGAAAAGCAAAACCACTGATATCAACCACTGAAAAAGTATAAGGCGTGGCGAAATTAGCCCCTGGTATGACGGTTATATCCACCGACCCATCCGTTTTCCCCGGGCACGATACCGGATGCGGGACGACATTAATTTGCCCCGTCGCAGTTACTGACGGTATATCAAAAGAGGTCTGTATTTCACACCCGGATTCATTGTCCGTTACGGTCAGGTTGTTGACTCCTGCCCCTAATCCGGTCAAAAGTGCTCCATTTCCAAGGCTGTAGGCATAATTACCCGAACCACCCGTTACGTTAATCTCAGCCTGTCCTGTGTTCATATTACATTTAGCCGGATATAACACCTGAGATGAAACCATTAGCGGATTAATACTTTGTAAAGTATACCATTCCACTTTCGTACAAGTCCCCAGCGCATTGGTGACCGTTACCGTGTAAGTTCCTGCAGTTAGGTTTTCATTTCGAGGGCCAACAGTACCATTATTCCAAACATAAGTCAATGATTGTGCTAGTGTAGTGCTAATAATGACACCATTATCATCATCACAATGAGGTAATACTTCAGGGTAGATCGTAATATCAGGTCCGTCATCATTGGTAACTATGATGGTTGTATCTACCTGACACTCCGGGTTTTGCTGGCGGATAATACTCAAATGATAGTTTCCAGAAGGCAAGTGTTCAATATAATTGCCTGTACCTAAATTTGGACTCCAAACGTAGTTAAAAGGGCCCTGTTCTTCCATTAATACAGCAATACTTCCTGCCATACTGTTACATGAACTGTTTGTAACAACAATTTCAAACGAATCAATAGGATTGGTACATACCGGACTCTGGGCCTTCGCCCAGTGCGGCACTAAAAACAAGCCACAAGTAAGGGCAAGAAAATAGCGGAACAGATGCTGTTGCATGAGCATTAAGGTGTGCTTGTTCGTAAGGCAGCCAGGTGAAGACGGCAAAAATCGGTTGAAGTCATGGCAAAAATAACTATCCTTAACTGTAAGCAAAAAAAATGCCCAATTTTGGGTACTTCAATGTGCAATCCTGTTTGAGTGCAGCCATGCCGGTCAATAAACTTCCTCTTGGCGTGAGATTTTTACTTTAAAAACGTCGGCAAAAAATAATTTTGCCTGCTGCGGGCAACCTGATTTGTAAAATGCCCGCCTTACAACTGACAAAACCTTCATGCAACAGTATAGCGATCAGGATCTGGTAAGCGGGGTGCTGCGGGGTAGTCCGGCGCATCAGGCGGCTTTATACAAACAATACAGCGTGCCGATGTTCCGCGTACTACTGCGTTATGCCCGTGATCGTGCTGAAGCCGAAGATATGTTACAAGACGGCTTTATTCGGGTTTATCGGGATATGAACCAATTCAGGGGAGAAGGCGCTTTGGGCGGATGGATTCGCAGGATTATGGTCAATACAGCCTTAAGTCATTTGCGAAAACAACGAGATTTCCTTCGTGATGTGCCGGATTATACGCCTTTTGAGGGCAAATTCCACACCAACGAAGATTTTGCAGCCAATATTGACGCCCAGACCCTGATCGGTTATCTCCAGAAATTACCCCCCGGTTACCGTACCGTGTTCAACCTTTATGCGATCGAAGGCTTTAGCCATGAAGAAATCGCAGAACAATTGGGCATCAGTATCGGCACCAGTAAAAGTCAGTTATTCAAAGCGCGCGAATACCTCAAAAAAACAATTGATAAATCTTTCATTACATAAGAGGTTGTTTAAAATTCACTCACTGGTTCAAAAAGGCATCTTTTGCCGCCATCCTTCCCTTGTTTTTGGGGCTGAAATCCCCGCTTCACCCCGAAAAACAAGCATCGGCTATCGCCCAAATCTGCTCTTTTTGAATCCAGCAGTGAAATTTAAACAACCTCTAAGTACCAAAGTGTAATTAGTTATGAAAGTTAATCTGTTCGAACTTCTGAATCCTACCCAACCACCTACTCTGTACACTGGCAGTCATGACCGAAGATAAAGAATTTGAATCACTTGACGCACTCTTCAAAAAAACTTTTGAAGAACAAGCAAACACAAATCCTGCCGCTCAAGGATGGGATACGCCTTCCGATAAAGTTTGGCAACATATCCAGCACCAAGTCAAGCCTCCACAATCCGGATGGACGATGCGTACCTGGACCATGATTCTGTCAATGGGGGCCATTGTGCTGTTGGGGCTTTATCTGATGCTTAAAAAAGACCCGGTTCAACCCATCGTACCACCAGCGCCAGTTACGCCGGTTCAACCTGCAATTGTCGCTGCAACGCCAGCAACCACTCAACAACCAGCCGCTACTGCCAATGTCACTGAAACAACGCAAACACCCGTTGTATCCAGGCCTAAACTGAGCGCTACAGTGACAACTCAAGCCGCTAAGGCTGACAATGCGAAGCCTCAAAGCGCGCCACCTGTAGCGTCAACGCACAACGCTCAAAACGGTCTGCAAAGCGCTTCTGTTTTTGCTCCCAATACCACCATTTTGCGCGAAATGGAAGCCAGAAAACGAGCACCCTGGAAACGCCGACCAGCATCTTTGCCCAACTCGCCTAAAGATGCCACAGCGCCGATTCTGCCAGATTGGATGAAGGGTAATTAATTTATCCAGCGTACTTTAGATATTTGAGCCTGGCAACTACCTGACACAATGGTGCGTATTTTATCAATACTTGTTTCTTACTCAATGCTGCTGATCTGGTCGGCTTGCAATGATAACAAGGTTTTTTCGGCAGAAAAAGAATTCTCCAATGGCCAATGGGCCTATCGCGACACCGTGGATTTTACATTCCACATCAGC
>JADZBJ010000142.1 GCA_020852155.1 Saprospiraceae bacterium
CGGCGGATTTTTTGAAAATTTTATACATCCCGTACAGTAGCGAGTTGGTGATTTTTTCGGCGTGTTTGTTAGGCGGCTGTATCGGTTTTCTGTGGTATAACGTGTTTCCGGCCAGGGTTTTCATGGGCGACACGGGTAGTTTGACACTGGGTGGAATCATTGCGGCACTGGCGATTATCCTTCGGAAAGAATTATTGATCCCGGTGTTATGTGGCATTTTCCTGATCGAAAGCCTGTCGGTGATCATTCAGGTGTGGTACTTCAAGCGTACGAAGCGGAAATACGGCGAGGGGCGGAGAATTTTCCTGATGGCGCCGTTGCATCACCATTTTCAGAAAAAAGGATACCACGAGGTGACCATTGGTGTGCGGTTCTGGATTATTCAAATTCTGTTGGCGGTGTTGACGATTATTACATTGAAAATCCGCTAAAGTGTAGCGCGTATAACGTAGCGTAAATGGAACGCGGATGACGCGGATTTACAAACGCGGATAACGCGGATTTACGCGGACAATGCGGATTTACGCCGATTAGATTTATCAAAACGCACCTTCATTATGATATTATTACACCAGGAGCTTTCGGATAAAATTCTTAAATCATTCTATCATGTTTACAATGAATTACAGTATGGTTTTAAGGAAAAAATTTATCACAATTCCATGCTGATTGAACTTAGAGAAAATGGGTTAAATGTTGAATCTGAAAAGACCGTTCCTGTTTATTACAAACAAATTATGGTTGGCAAATACAGGGCAGATTTGATTGTTGAAAACTGCATTATCATTGAACTAAAAGCACAAACCACTATAAAAGATGCTTATGAAGCACAATTGCTTCAGTATTTAAAAGCAACACCAATTGAAATCGGCTTTGTATTAAATTTTGGTACAAAACCGGAGTTTGTAAGGAGGGTATTTTCTAACAAAAGGAAACAACTTCCTAAAAATTAATAACACCACTCACAATGGAATCCGCGATAATCAAAAAAAATCTGCGTAATCCGCGTCTCGTCATACTCGGCTCCGGTGAATCCGGTACAGGTGCGGCCCTGCTGGGCCAACACCTCGGCTATGACGTATTGGTGAGTGACAAAGGAAATATCAAACCCGAATATAAAACTGCGCTGACGAATGCCGGAATCCCCTGGGAAGAAGGCCAGCACACCCTCGAAAACATCCTGAATGCCGATGAAATCATCAAAAGCCCCGGAATACCCGAAAAAACGGAGGTCATGAAGGCCATTCGCGCAGCAGGTATCAATGTCATCGGGGAAATTGAATGGGGATTTCGTCATGCCGGCCCGTGCCGGATTGTTGCCATCACCGGCTCGAATGGAAAGACCACCACCACCATGCTCACCGATCACCTGCTACGCACCGCAGGACTGAACGTGCGCATGGGCGGAAACGTCGGCAACTCCTTCGCAGCGATGGTACTCGACGACCTGAAACAGGGACAAAACAACAACGCTAATCGCATTTTCGTGCTGGAAGTCAGCAGCTTCCAACTCGACGATATTCAACAATTCAAACCGGAAGTGGCCGTCTTGCTCAACATCACGCCAGACCACCTCGACCGTTACGAATACAAACTCGAAAACTACGCACGAGCCAAGTTTCGCATTGCAATGAATCAGGGCCATGGCGACGTATTCATCTACAACGGAATTGACCCGATAACCGCAGAGATCATGCCTGCCGTTTCGATTTCCAGTCAGGTTCAACACATAGCAATCGGACAGGCTCAACTCGAAACACCGGGTATCATACACCTCGGAGAACACCATTTCACCCTGACCAAAGGAAACCTGCGCGGTCCGCATAACCAGTTCAATGCAGCCTGTGCAGCACAGACGGCCCTGCAAATGGGCGCTGAACCCGCAAAAATTCAGGAGGGACTTGACACTTTCCAGACGCCGCCACACCGCCTCGAAAAAGTCGCGGAACACAACGGCATAACCTGGATCAACGACTCCAAAGCGACCAATGTGGATTCGGTATTCTATGCCTTGCAAGCCATGAATACGCCAACCATCTGGATCGCAGGCGGCACAGACAAAGGCAATGACTACACGCCGTTGCTCGATCTCGTCGCCGACAAAGTAAAAGCCATTGTGTGCATGGGCGTTGATAACAGCAAATTGCTCAGTGTTTTCGGCCCGATGAATAAATCCATCGTCGAAGCCCGCAGCGCCAGAGAAGCGGTCGAAGCCGCAGCAAAATTCGCTCAAGCCGGCGACACGGTTTTACTAAGCCCCGCTTGCGCCAGTTTTGACTTGTTCAAAAACTACGAAGACAGAGGAGCGCAGTTCAGGGAAGAAGTTTTAAGAGTGGTAAGTGATTAGTGGTAAGTGGTTAGTGGTTAGTGGTTAGTGATTTTCAATCGGACTTAATCGGATCAATCGAATCAATCGGATTTAATCGAATCAATCGAATCAATAAAAAATGTCACTCGGAAATCGCATAGCGGCAGAATTACGTGGTGATCGTACCATTTGGATGATCATTGCAGTATTGAGCCTGTTCAGTCTCCTGGCAGTGTATTCTGCCACGGGGTCACTGGCGTGGTCGGCCCGTGGTGGCAACACGACTATTTACCTGATTACCCATTTGGTGCGCCTGGGTTTCGGGCTGTTTATCGTGTACCTGTGCCATTTGCTTCATTATCGGCAATACCAGCGGGCTGCGCCATTTCTGATGCTGTTGACGGTGCCTTTGCTGGCGTTTACCTTGTTTTTTGGTCAAAGTCTGAACGACGCCAACCGCTGGCTGAGCATCGGCGGGGTGAGTTTTCAGCCTTCAGAATTTGCCAAAATAGCGCTCATAATCTACATCGCTCGCGAATTGACGCGCAAACAGGACTATATCACCAGTCTGAAAGACGCATTCATGCCGATCATCATTCCGGTGCTGATTGTCTGCGGATTGATTGCTCCGGCCAACCTGAGTACTTCGCTGGTGCTTTTTGTGACCTGCATCATGCTGATGTTCATGGGCCGTGTAAGTATGCAATACATTTTCCTGTTGGGTTTGCTCGGCATCGTGCTGTTTGCCGGACTGATAGCCATTGGAAAACTTTATCCTGAAGCAGGCCTGATTCGTGTGGACACCTGGATTTCCAGGGTGCAGGAATACCTGCACAGCGAAGACGGCGGTTATCAGGTACAACAAGCCAAAATTGCCATCGCCAAGGGTGGCGTCATCGGTGAAGGGCCGGGCAATTCGATCATTCGAAACTTTCTGCCTTACTCATACGCTGACTTCATTTATGCGATCATCTGCGAAGAATATGGTTTGCTGGGCGGAACAGCGGTGCTGGCTTTGTATGTGCTGCTGTTTTTCAGAAGCGTATCACTGGCTACCAAAAGCCCGAAAGCATTCGGCACTTTTCTGGCCATCGGTTTGAGCCTCATGCTGACGGTACAGGCACTGGCCAATATTGCAGTAAACGTTAACCTGGTTCCGGCAACTGGCCTGACGCTGCCCCTGATTTCGATGGGCGGCACCAGTATGCTGTTTACCAGTATCGCACTGGGAATGATTCTCAGTGTAAGCAAATTTGTAGAAGGACTGGAATGACCCAACGTTCAACATTCAACCTAACTGACGTATGTCACTAAAAATACTCATCACTGGCGGCGGTACTGGCGGGCACATTTTCCCGGCCATTGCTATTGCAGATGCGCTGCGCAAGTTGCAGCCAGATGCACAGTTTCTTTTTGTCGGCGCAGAAGGCAAAATGGAAATGGAACGCGTGCCCAAAGCCGGTTATGACATTGTGGGTTTGAATGTGGCTGGTTTTCAACGCGGATTCAGTTGGAAAAACCTCTCGTTCCCGTTCAAACTGTTGAGCAGCCTGCGTCGTGCCAGAAAGATTGTCCGCGATTTTCAACCGGATATAGTCATCGGTACAGGCGGTTATGCCAGCGGTCCGGTCATGCGCGCAGCACAAAATGCGGGTATTCCGACGCTCATTCAGGAGCAAAACTCTTATGCCGGCGTGACGAATAAAATTTTGGGTAAAAAAGCATCTTGCATATGTGTCGCATACGACCACATGGAGCAATTTTTCCCGAAAGAAAAAATTGTTTTTCCCGGAAATCCCGTTCGCTCGGACATTCTGAGTCTTGAAGGGAAACGCACAGAAGGCCGCGCTTACTACGGACTTGAAAGTGGCAAAAAAGTCGTGGCGCTGATTGGTGGCAGTCTGGGCGCCCGTACCCTGAACGAAGCCATGAAAGTCAATACTGAATTCTGGCAACAACATCAGAACATTCAAGTCATTTGGCAATGTGGTAAATATTACGAACAGCAGTACAACGAATGCGATACTGCACAACTAAGCAATGTGCAATGCCGCGCTTTCATAGATCGCATGGATTTGTTGTACGCCGCTTCCGATGTGGTTATTTCCAGAGCGGGCGCATTGAGTATCAGTGAATTATGCCTGGTAGGCAAACCGGTAGTACTGGTACCATCGCCGAATGTCGCGGAAGATCACCAAACCAAAAATGCCCTGGCATTGGTCGAAAAAGGCGCGGCAAGGCTGGTTCGCGATGCTGAAGCCATCGAAAAGATGCTGCCCGATGCCAAACTGATTCTTGAAAACGAAGCCCTTGGCTTTAGCCTCAGCGAAAGCATCCGTCAACTGGGTCGCCCCAACGCTGCTGATGCCATTGCGCGGGAAGCCTTAAAACTTATCAAACATTAACGTGAATTTTAACGACATAAAACGCATTTACTTCATCGGCATTGGCGGCATTGGCATGTCGGCACTGGCCCGTTATTTCCACCTGCACGGCGCAGCGGTATATGGCTATGATAAAACAGCCACCGACCTCACTCGTGCCCTGGAATCTGAAGGCATGCGCATCCACTACCACGACGATGTGAATGAAATTCCGGAAAACGTGGATCTCGTGGTGTTCACACCCGCAGTCCCGAAAGACCACACGGAACTGAACTGGTTTCAGGAAAACGGTTATCCGATAAAAAAACGCGCTGAAGTGCTGGGCATCATCAGTCGCGCCAAACGCTGCGTGGCCATCGCCGGCACGCACGGCAAAACCACCACCA
>JADZBJ010000143.1 GCA_020852155.1 Saprospiraceae bacterium
ATCCGCGTTATCTGCGTTACTTGATCAACAACTTTTGCGTGAGCGATGCGCCGTTTTCAGTTTGCAAACTGACATAGTAAACGCCTGAGGGCCAACCTTTTGCATCAAAAAAGTATTGGCTTGGGCCGGAAGGAATTTGCCCACTGTAAATTTTATACAACTCACGACCAAATGCGTCATGCAGCGCAATACGCCCGGAAGTCTTAACATCGGCGTTGATCGGAATAACGGTCAGCGCCGATGTTGGATTAGGGTACAAGGGTTCCCATTGTGTTGAGATTTGCGCTGTTGTTGACGAAACTGGTTTTATCATGAAACGCCATGCCGCCGGTGCGCCGGGTAAAGGACGCATCTGCGTTTTTCCGTTGACTGAATTGGCAGAAATATAATAATAAATGGAGTCGAGATATCCGGGCTGTTGAGGTATCCAGCCCCGCCAGTAATCCACAGAGTCTGGCGAAACAGACGCCATATCTATGCTCTTCCAGGTCTGTTCGTCTTTTCTTCGATAATGAATTTGCGCATTGGCAATGCCGCTTCGATGCTGAATCAAAGCCGTAATGTTGTACCCGTTGGTAGCGCCGGATTCTTCAACGACCGACCTCAATGGCTGATGCACGATACGTAAAGGATCGGAAGCGCCGATCTCCCGCGTAATGCAATGCAATGCGCCACTGGCGCTGATCAATGCCTGGCTGTTAATCAAGACAACCTGATAACCGGGCATCACTTGTTTCCAGATACGAAGGGCCGTGGTGTCGTATTTTTCCTCATAACCCGGTACCAGAATGGTCTTGTTGACCATCACCGAATTGACATACGTCCGGTAATCGGCCTCCGGCACATCCGGATAATCCCCATTGGCATCCGGCGGCATGGGAATACGCACAACCTTGAAAGGCGTACCAAATGCCGTCTGGAAATTGTTGATGATATATTGCAGGTTGGCTTCGATCTGTGGCCCGTCAGCAATACCTTCCGGGTACTGCCCCACCAATAACGTTTCCTCATCCAGCAACTTGATGTGCATGTCAATATGGTGAATGCAGTCGTAAGGCAACTCATGTAATTTGATGTACCTTTTGATGCCCATAAAACGCTGCATGATGCTGTCAATCGTCACTTCGGTATGGTTACTGAAGCCCAGTACATCGTTGAAATAGTCGCATTCTCCGTCCGTTTCCAGGTTGTTGTTTCGGAAGATTAATTCCGAGGAAAAACCTGTACCCAGGCCATCTGTCATGAAATTACCGCCTGTATGCACCAGGTCATAAGGCGCTGTTGTCATGGCAAAAACCGGCAAATTGAGATAGTTGGCAATTCGACCCGGTATGGCATCATCATTTACCCTTCCGGCGCGGTTGTAAATCCAGTCTACTATCGCCAGTGAATCCACATCGTTATAATACACGCAATTAGGCCCGAAGTCGCGTATCCAGATTGTGTCGGATGGTGCTACAATGAACTCGACCTGCGAACTGAAATCCACATTCTGGCTTGTCAGAAAATCTTTCACGAAATTGATACTGCCGCTCGATTCACAGGCGATAATCACCTTGCATTCCAAACGGGCAGCCCGGACTATTTCAGAGAGGATGATCTTTCTTGAGGTGGAGAAATTATTTTTCCAGGTAATACAAATGGCCTGCAATTCCTCCCACTCAGCCATCGTTCGTACAGGAACAGGTGGCGGGGCAAAAAAATAATTGGCCTGCGTCTGGGCACGCACGATATTGGAAACAAAAAGGAGGGATACAGCAAGGGCAATTAATACAGCGCGCATACAAGTTTGATTTGCGGGCAATTCGAGTATATTTGAAGCGCATTGATCGCCCGGTCATGCAAAATCGCTATAAAGCAGGCATTCAACACCTTCGCCAGGAACACAGAAGACCCTCATGCAAAGTTACCTGAAAATGACGGCAAAAATGCTGCCAGATATAAAAAAAGCCGCACCTCTTTTGGTGCGGCCCTGTTTAAACAACAAATTATAATCCCATGAACATTTTTTCGTGTAGAAGCGCGGAGCAAAAGTCAGACACAATTTTTTCACATCCAAATATTTAAGAAAAATAATATAAAAAAATGTGTTATTTTTTTGAGAAAACGGCAGACAATAAAAAGAAAGCGGTCGTCGCGTGGATATTTTTCATGATACGTCCTTGATCCATACATCACTTGATTAACAATGCTAACCAACCACACCTCCAACATGCGCATTTGTATTGCACTTTTCCTCTTGATTGCCTCCATTTCAGTACAGGCACAAAAAATCGAAAAATCGGCCGTAAACCGTTATCTCGACCGTTTGATGAAAGAAAAAACGCGCGAGTTTGATTTCCAGGCGGCCGCAGACTGGCTGCAACAACACCCCGGACAACCGCGCTCAATGACAGACATGAAAGCGAGAAAACAGTCCATTCACGCAGTGTCAGATCGCAGCGGCGATATTGTCGTCAGCGGAGAAGTCCGCCTGGAATCTGAAGTACATGCTGCCATCAATCCGCTGGATACAGCCAACATCATCACGGCAAGCATCCGACAAGACCCGGATAACATTCTGGATCCGCTGAATATTGCCATTTATTACAGCAAAAACTTTGGACAAACGTGGGCTTCCAGCCAGATTACGTTTAATCCCGACCCCACCTCGTTTACAGCTGGCGGCGGAGACCCTGTGCTGGCGTTTGACAAAAGCGGGAAGGCATGGATTTCATGGCTGGCGCTCGGCTTTAATTTCGATGGCATAAAGCTTACACTGTACACGGCGTCTTCAAGTAACAAAGGCCAAACCTGGAGTACACCAATAATAGTTGACTCCGGTACGGCCGATTTGGATGTAATCTCGGGAGGCATTGGCGCCGGAACGTTTGTTGACAAACAATGGATGGACTGCGATCAGAGCGCAGGCACGAACGAAGGCGCTTTGTACATTTCATATACTCGTTTTGAGGTGATTGATTCTGTCACCGGAACGGCTGAAGTTCTGGTTAAAAAGAAACCTAAAAACGCCAGCAGTTTCGGCCCAAGCGTGCGGGTGCACCAACAAGACTATCAACTCCTGCAATTTTCAAGCCTGGATGTTGACATTGCCGGGAACGTACATGTCCTGTTTTTTGCCGGAAATGACGTTGACGATACAGCCCTCTATCATGCTGTTTCCACGAATGGCGGCACGTCTTTCCAGCCTGAAAAGAAAATTTCGGCCGTCCATTATCCTGATTTATTCGATGAAACACAAGTCAATGGTATAGAGGGCATGCCCACCGACCGGATTTATCCATGTCCGCACCTGGCGGCTGGTAACGGGTTGAATGAATTATATGCCACCTGGAGCAGCGACGGTCGTACGCAAAAAGAAACGGAAGGCTACGATGTCTGGTTCTCCCGTAGTCTGGACGGCGGACAAACCTGGAGCACACCCGATCGCATTTATCCCGGTACAGATACAGACATTGAACAGTATTACCCGGCCATCACGGTGAATCCGCTGGGTACAATCTGCCTGGCTTATTACGACCGCACGGCATCGTCCAATAGCGCCTCCACCCACCACGTAGTTACATTTTCAAAAAACAAGGGACAAACCTGGTCAACGCCAGCCAATGCCTCGATGATGCCAACGGATTTCAATACCATTGAATCAACTTTCGGCATCGGCGAATACACCCAAATCGTGGCCACCGCCTATAATGCGATTCCGGTTTGGGCCGACGGCCGTGATGGAGATACGGACCTGGATATTTACGCTGCCATCATGCCGATTGGCGGACAATCGGTTTCTGTTGGTGAAGCAGGAAATATCAGCCACCTGTTTTCTGTGCAGGCGGCCAACCCGTCGAAAGGAAATATTTCGTTGAATATCAACCTGTTGGAAAATTCCAAACTCAACATTCAGGTATTCAGCAGCGACGGCAAACTGATGACGGAAAGCACTGCTAAATCGGTGGCTTCCGGCGTGCACAACCGACGTTTTGATCTGTCGCCGGGCCTTTACTGGTGCAAAGTCGAAACTGACTTTGGCTCGAAAATCATGAAGATGATGGTAGAGTAACTCAGAATGTATTCAGGAAAGAGATTATTCAGTCTTGAAATGATACAGCCGCCTCGAAATGTCATTTCGATGCGGCTGTATGATTATTATTTCCCTCCTGCCGAAGGGTAATATCCGTAGCCTGTGCTTTTGCCGAGCAAACGGAAGCGCATGAAGATATGTGCGCCGGCATTGGTCATTCTGGATTTGCGGAGTGTTCGATTCACCAAATCAAGTTCGCCGTAACCTTCCACGCCAATGGAAAAATCTTCGCGGTCGCCGAAGGATTTCATCAGGCTGCCACGCAACACAAAGAAGTGACCTCGCGTAGGGCCAAGCGCCTGTTCTGCATTAAAATAAGAGGAGAGTTCTTCGCGCAGGGATTTGTCGCCGACGCTATGAATAAGCGTACTGGAACCAAATCCGGGGTCTTTGGTGTATTTCAAACCACCAAGGATAGAGGTGTACATGCCGATGTTATCACCGATTTCGAAGGTTTTTCCCATACCCAGCGTTGCAGAATAACTGGCGCGGTCAAAACCGGAGGTTGAACTCAGGGCATCAACAATCAACATCAATGGAAGGTCGCCGTAAGTGGCGTGGGCTGAAAATCCGATGCGAGGTTGTATAAAGGAGGTACGCAGTTCGTTGGATTTCACAAATTGCTCCCAGGTGTAGTCAATGCCTTCTTTTTCGAAAAGTTCCTGAACGTACTCGAACTGGTCGTAAAGCGGCGTGGTTTTGAAATCCGTATCGTGCCACAGCCAGCTCACGCCGCCGTTGGTACTGATACTCATGTTAAGTTTTTGGCTAAAAAGGCTGCCGGAAAAAGCAAGCAGCAAAAGGAAACTGGCAAGAAGTCGTAATGGATTCATCAAATTCGGTTTGAGTATGAATGTTATACTCCCTGAGCAGGAAAGATTAAAGTCCGGGAGCGCCTCAAAGCGCCATTCGGACGAAAAACGGTGCGCAAGTTACAATTTTTAGATTTCTCTAACATGACTTTAGCATTAATAAAGCAATATGAGGCGGCCGGATGACATTTTAGAGCGGTAATCCCGAACGAATCAGAAGTAGTTCATTCATCCATTTCCATCATCCTTTTCTATCGGTTTCATGCTATGAAAAATCTCGTTTTTAGTCTCGTCTCCATTTTTGCTTTTGCTGGCTTGTTCACGTCTTGCGACAAAACCAAGGAACTCAATTTTGATGAAAAATTGCCCGGCTCCTGGCAGTCCGTGAAGGTAACACAGGCCGGAAATACGCAAACAGGTTCCTCGTATCTGATTCATCTGGAATCCAGCAAAGAGTTTGACATGGACATCACCACCAATTTACCCATCGTCGGAAAAACAGTGACTTCGCGCAGCGGAACCTGGACGAGCGATATTGCCAAACAGGAAATCCAGTTGACCTACGACGACAGCGGCGAACAAATCACCTGGGATGTAACGCAACTGACCGACACTCAAATGAATATCGAACTCATTCAAAATGGCGTTCGGTACAATATTCAGTTTGAGAAAAAATAAATCGGGGGGTGATGAGTGGTTGTTTGGTTGTTTGGTTATTTGGTTATTTGGTTGATTGCCACTAAATTATAACAAATTCATCATTCATCATTCATCATTTCCTTTTCCTTTCCATCAAGCGTTTGCAAGCCATTTCGGTTAATCCGGAGTGGCTTTTTTTGTATTCTTTGGGTTTTATCAAAATTGTGCCCGACCTCTAACATTTATTTTACCAATCCGGTTACCTTTCCATTTCTACCAGACATATACAGTCAAATCCTTTCATTCATCACCTGGAATTTCAGGCTAACAAATTACTTTTTTTAACAATGAAACAAGCCTCTCTTTTCATTCAACTCTTGCTCATTTTCTTTTGCAACGCTCTTTTTGCACAAAAACACCCTTATGTGAAAGCCCTCCAACATCATCCTGAAGCGGCAGCGTTTGTCGAAAACGCACTGCTTCAACAAAAAGTCATGGATCGAAGCGGTACAAACCGGCTGGATTCTTCTGCGTTTTTCATCAACTATGTCGGGCTGGATTCTACCAGGATTGGTTATTCGCTTTATTCCTACCCGGATGCCTATACGACATTGCGAACAAATTATTCTTTTAACAATACCACCGTCGTATGGGAAGCGAACTCCTTTAATACGACCCAGTATGATGCCTTAAACCGAACTATTCTCCTGGAACAGGCATACTTGAATAACGGGGTGATAAATATTGGCTTTCAGGTAAAAATTTTCCCGCGTGGCAACTCGCTTGTTCAACTTGATTCCGTCACCGTGAGGTATAATAGCGGGTTTGATGTCAACAAGGACTATACATACAATGCCGCTGATGATATTGTTCAGTATCGGAATTATGCCGGGGATGTAAGTGGGAACATACTGAATGTTTCTGAATACAACTCATCCTATCACACTAACGGAAATCTTGAGAGGGTAGAAATTAACCAAGGCCCAACGTTGCAAGCCCTCGCCCCCAATCAACGCCATATTTACACGTACGACGGCAACGACTTTACCTTCCTGACCGAAAATTACAACACCAGCCTTTCTGCCTGGTTATTGACCGGGAAAACAGAGGTCATCGCAGGGCCATCCGAGCAAAAAATTACGCAGCGCTCAAGTTACTCCTACGATATTGCATTAGATTCTTTCTTGCTAAATAATCAAACTACCTACGAATATGATGCACAACAGCGTCCGACCTCCGCTACCAATTATTTTGACCCGCACGGAGGGCCTGGCGTTTTCCCCAGCATTAGCAGAACTTATTACAACTACTTACAAGGGGAAGACCTGCACCACGCAACGACTGTCAATATAGATTTTCTGACAGGAGACGAAACCGTCAACAGCAAAGAGTATTATTTCTACAAAATCGTCTCTTCTACCGGGCAGCCTTTGCTCAATGCAGATGCGGTTAAAATATCGCCTAACCCTGCCACTGACTACCTGCGCATAGATGCCGGCAAAAATGAAATCTTCGCAGTGGACATTTTTGATCAAAGCGGAAGGCTCGTATGGAGTCAATCAGTTGACCATCAGCCTGTTATATTGAAAAATATTCAATTACACGGCCTGTATACCCTGCGTGTAACCACGCAAAACGGAGTGGCCTGCAGGCAAGTACTCTTCAATGAATAGAAGTGAACTTTCTGAGGCTGTCTGATATTGTGCCTTTTATGATTAACCGCCAATAACGCTAAATACGCTAAGTTTTTGATTTTCAATATTTTGCGTTTTTAGCGTCATTAGCGGTTGATCTTATTTACCTTTAAACGACCAAGTCACCCAAACCTCGGAGGCTGGCGTACCGTCTGGCAACCGCCCCGTAGAATGTAAGGTCATTTGTCGGGATTCTCCGGTCGTTATAACTTCCTGAATCATAGCATTCACTTCCAGCCCTTGCTCGCAGGTAAAGCGCAAGGGCTGGTTTGCTTTTTTATAAAACTGTGCTTTGATATCTGTCACCAGCATCGAAACGGGTCGCTCTCCCGAAATGGCCGCCAATACCAAAACACCCGTTGACAACTCGCCCGCTGATAATTGAGCAGCAAAGTAGATCGAACGAAACGGGTTTTGCGAGCGCCAGCCATAAGGCAGATGCACTACTGCTTTTTCACGGTCGCATGATGTTACGCTCACACCCATAAACCACGCCGCAGGCAGTTTCCAAAGCAAATAAAGGCCGAAGCGAAACGGCGAATTAACGAGGCGGTAAAATTGATCTTTTGTCATGTTTGTCAGTGATGGAACTTCCTGTTAATCAACAGGGTTTATTGCCCATATTAAGTTTTATTTATACGCTATATCTTAAAACTTAACTTTGGAATTTCATTAATTTTTCCCAATTTTGGGGCGTTTTTGTAGCACAAAAAAAGACATTACTATGCATTGGAGAAGATTAAACGGTCAAAAAATTGATCAACCGCTGCTCAAAGCCGTTGAAGAAACCATTCGGCGCGAAAAAGCCGACGGTTTTAAACTCAAAGTCTGCATCGGTACCGACTCTCAGGTCATTGGCGAGGAAGTGCATTTTGCTACAGTAATCGTGTTTCTACGCGAAAAACGCGGCGGATTCATGTTTATCTCCAACGACAAAAGCGCGCGCAAAATGTCGCTTCGGGAAAGGATGATTCTGGAAGTTGGCCGTTCGGTTGAGGTAGCCTACCAACTTTGCGCCTTGCTGGATCAATACGACGTTGCGCTTGAGGTGCATGCCGACATCAATACCGACCCGGCTTTTGAAAGCAATACTGCCCTGAAAGAAGCGACGGGATACATCCTCGGTATGGGTTTTGTTTTCAAAGCCAAACCCGACGCATTTGCATCGTCCAGCTGCGCCGACAAGGTGATTTAATTTCCCGCAGATGTCGCAGATTTTTTGCGACGTCAGCGGGACAGATTCAACATGCAGTTTCAGACGACTTGTTTCAGTTGTCCGAGCGTGCTTTCCATTTGTGCGGAGAGCGGTTGCCCGGCAAAAAGCGCCTGTTCGCAGGTTTGCCAAATGAATAATACGCTCTGAATGTAAGCAGGATTGGCCTGCCGTTGATTCAGCAGTTTTATGGCCAGTTCGGAGGTTAATTGCGCTGCTGAAACGCCCGTTTTCGAGGCAATAGACGATTTCAGGGTTTTAAAAACTTCATCGTAAAAAGCGCGGGTTTGGCCGGAGGCCATCAGTTGTTTCAGGTGATTTTCCGAAAATGTAAATTCCTGAACAACTGGCAAAGGCGCGGGAGCGGGTTCGGATTTAACGACCGTCGTTGCAGCATGAGGTTGAGTCTCTGCTTTTTTCACTTCGCCGCTGCCCGCCAAAACGGTTGCTGCCGGGCGCTGGTTTCTGTAATAAAAGAAGAACGCCAGGGCCGCCACGGGAATTAAGAAAATGGCCCAGAACAATGGGCTTTTCAGCCACGACACTAATTTTTCGGTGAAGCCCGTTTCGGGCGTCTGATCATCAAAAGCAATGGTTTGCGCGGCCGTATCCGCAGCGGAGAGAGGTTGATAGTTTTTTCCGGCCGTGATGCGCAGGGAATCCAGCGCTGGCGCCGATAAAGTCCGATAGCGCATACTGTCCGGGTCGAAAAAGACGAACTGCGGAGCGAGGTTATACGCGCCTGGTTCGTGCGGCAGCACGACGTATTCAAAAATTTTCCGGTGCTGTATTTGATCTACCGTTTCATATTCCTCTTCTGAGGCAATACGCGGCGCGAAAACTTCCATCGTTTCAGGCAGGTTCAGCGTCGGTGCGGACACCCTTTTGCCGTCGCCATTGCCTTTCATCTGAATGGTCACCGTGATGGCATCATCAGTAGTGACCTTCGCAGAATCCACGGAAACAGTCCATTCGTAGCGCCCAACCGCCCCGCTGAATTGTTGCGGTATCGGCTCCGGAAGTGGTTTTACTTCCAGTCCGACGGGTTCGGTGGTCATTAAAACAGCGCGCGGCCCCAGGAATGCACCCATCGCGCCGCCTTGGTCAACGAGCAGGCGAACCTTGGCCGGACCGAGGCGCATGGAACCCGATTGTTGCGGAAAAAGCGCCTCTTCATGCAGGGTTTTTACCGCGTATTTTTTCTTGTTGATGGTTTGATATTCAATGCTTGTATTAAAACGCCGTTTTTCCCGGCTGTAAAAACCGCCAAAATCGGGCAATTCAACAATGTCTGCGCCTTCCAGCGAAACCTGGGTATAAACCTTGATGCGCCAGGTCACTTGTTGCCCCGGAAACGCCGTTTTTTTGTCAAATTCCGACGTCAGAAACAAGTTTTCGTTGGCATTTTTAGGAAGCCCCTTGCCCTGACGGGCCGCAACGACTTTAATTTCCAACAGATTGGATTTCACGGTTTTACCATTGACGGTAATACTGGCCGGGCCGATGTTGAAAGTACCGATGCGCGTGGCCTCCAGTTCATACTGCCAACTGGTGCGCACTGATGCGCGTCCGTTGATGAAAGAGGCGGCATTGACCATGTTGGGGCCAGACAGCACTTTCAACGCGCCAAAGGCAGGCGGCGTAAAGCGGCGACCTTCATCGGAATCGAGTGAAAATTCCACTTCAAAAATGCTGCCCTCTGTGACCTCCGGCGATGCTACTTTTGCCTCGAAATTTTGCGCCATCGCCACCGAACTGCTCAACAATGTCAGCCACAGGCACAGCAACCTCGCCCAGCAAGGCGACGCTGAAAAAGGGCCCAAACCGACAGCAAATAGTCTCATGGATATCGTTTTCTTTACGTTGTTTCGAACAGATAACCCGTACTCGTCCATCTCGCTTTCAATGGCCCGTGAACTGGCCAAAACGCACCGGGTATTTTATGTCAATCACCCCTACTCTATCAAGGATGCCCTGAAGGGCTGGCGCGAAGGCGATCCAGTCTTGCGCCGCCGATTGCCGGGCATGTTACTGGGCCGCACGCAATTCGAGCATTTGGATACCATTCCCGACAATTTCGTGGCCGTTCAACCGCCGCTCACACTTCCCATAAACTGGCTTCCCAACGGTTGGGTTTACCGCATTTTACAAAAAATCAACAATCAGATCGTATTCAGGGCTATTCGCAAGACCATTCGCCGTTTCGAGGTGCAAAAATACCTTTATCTGAATTGTTACGATCCCTTTTTTGCAGGAGTTTTACCAAAGGATTTTGGCGCAACGCTTTGCTTCTATCATTGCATTGACGACATCACCCAAGACCCCTACACCATGCGCCACGGCAAACGCCTCGAAGACGAAGCCATCCGTCAGGCTGATGTTACTTTAGTCACCTCCACCAACCTGTACCGCCTGAAATCAGGCATGGCCCAACGATGCGTGAAGTATTTCAACGCCGCTAACGTGTCGGTGTTCGAGCGCGTTTTGCACGAAACCTGGCCGCGCCCGGACATCCTGCAAGGACGCAGCGGCAAAGTGATCGGTTTTATTGGCAACCTCGACCCCTTGCGCATAGACGTCGGTTTGTTGAAAAAAGCGGCCCTCGCCTACCCCGACTGCACCCTGCTATTGGTTGGCCCGGTCAACACACCTGAAATCACTGAAATTGGTCTGGACAAGTTGCCCAATGTCGTGTTGGCGGGCAGTCGTCGCCTCGACGACCTGCCGCCCCTTCTTCAGCACATGGATTGTGTGCTGATTCCGTTTCGGTACAACACCCTGACCGCCAGCATTTATCCGCTCAAGATCAATGAGTATTTGGCCGCCGGAAAACCCGTGGTTTCCTCGGCATTTTCAGAGGATATTCGCGGATTTGCGCCGTATATCTACCTGTCGGAAAATGACGACGCGTTTATCGCCCAAATCGGTGAAGCCCTGAAGGAAAACGCCCCCGAACGCCGCACTGAACGCCATGCCGTAGCCCATACGAATACCTGGGCAGCCCGGATTAAGCAGTTGTGGGAAGTGGTGGAGGGAAAGGATGGGTAAGGGGATTTTGATAACACCGGCATTTCCTGGTTTTCTGCGGTATCTGCGGTTAAATTGGCGAAATCTGCGGGAAATATATTGCGCCTGTATTTTTTCAAATATGCTTTAACTTGCCGTGGAAAGTTAAAACCCGTTTGCGTCGGCCAATGAACACCAATCACATACGCACACTGTTAAAAAATGACAAAGTCAAAGAGGCCCTGGAAAGCCTCTCGGCATTGACAGATCGCTCAAGCCATAACGACTATGCAATAATGTTGTATGGTCGTTTTTCAAGATGGGAATTAGCCCAGGTTGCAGGTATTGCCCAACCGGTAGATCGCCTTCAAATCATTGACGCGGCACTTACATTTTGCAATGTCCTTGACGCCGACAAAGACCTGTCTCATCATGACAATTTTCGGCAACAAATAGACATCTCCCACCTCCCTCCCCTGCAACCGCACTTCGTAGGTCGCGAGGAAGAACTCAAACTGCTCGATCAATGCTGGCAAAACCCGCAGGCCAATCTGCTGGAATTCATCGCCCCTGGCGGCACGGGAAAAACCACTTTGGTTACCTGGTGGCTGCTCCATCGTTTGCCCAATCTGGAAGAACAACCCGAAGCTATTTTTGCCTTTTCATTTTACAGCCAGGGCACCGGCGACCATCGGCAGAGTTCGTCTGACCCGTTTTTTAGTCAGGCCAATGCCTTTTTTGGCGTGCAAAACCCGCCTACCGACCCGCGTGAACGCGCCCGCGCGCTGGTGGAAGCCATTCGCGCCCGCAAGGCGATACTGGTACTCGATGGAATCGAACCCCTGCAATACCCGCCCGGCCCGCTCGAAGGCCAGTTGAAAGACCC
>JADZBJ010000144.1 GCA_020852155.1 Saprospiraceae bacterium
CAGACCATCTAAAAGTTCGGGCGGGAGCGATTTGGTGGCTTTGGCGCCCAGTTCCTTGATTTTTTCCGCCTTGCCAATCAGCGTATCACCGGGTCGGACGGCCGAAGTGAGTTTGTTCATCGCTTCGTCGTAGCTAGTTCGCGCCTGATCGAGCCGGCTGCCAATCGAGCGCAAGTCTTCCACGAAGGCTACAAATTTATCATACAGCAAACCACTCTGTCGTGCAATTTCAATGACCGAGCGACTTTGTTTTTCCTGACGCCACAGGTAAGAGACAGTGCGCATGGTCGCCAGCAAACTGCCCGCGCTAACGATCACCACATTGCGCTCCAGGGCATCGGAATAGAGCCTTGGGTCGGCCTGTGTGGCAGCGCTCAAGGCACTGTCCAGGGGTACAAAAAGCAGCAGATAATCCGGTGCATTGATTTGATACAGCGTCTGGTAATTGGTACGGCTCAGGTTTTCGACATGGCTGCGCAGGCTACTGACGTGGGCTTTCAGGTGTTGTTCTCGGCGCACGGGGTCGGCGTCGTTGTAGGAGCGCTCGGAGGCGGTCAAGGAGACCTTGGCATCTACGATCAATTGTTTGTTTTCAGGAAGTTGTATGATAAAATCGGGGCGTTTGGCTGCGCCTTCGTCATCGCGGAAAGTGGCTTGAGTCAGAAAATGCGTTCCTTTTTGAAGCCCTGCTTTTTCGAGTAAGATTTCGAGTTGCATTTCGCCCCAATCACCTTGTGCTTTGTTCTGACCTTTCAGGGCCGTGGCCAGGTTGTGGGCATCCTGACTTAATTGCTGATTCAGTTCGTGCAACTGTTCGAGTTCCTTGCGCAGGGTTGCTTTTTCGCGGGTTTCTTCCAGAAATTTCTTGTCCACATTTTCCTCAAACTCCCTGATTTTTTCCCGCAGGGGAAGCAACACTTGCTGAAGTTGCTGGGCATTTTGCGCGGTAAAGCGCTGCGATTTTTCCTCCAGCAATCGGTTGGCGATATTTTCAAATTCTGTCTTGAAGTGTTGCTGCAACTCCGCTACTTCGCCTTTTCGTAATTCCAGCGCTTCATTCAGGTGGGCAATTTCCTGCTCGGCAGCCGCGAGGTTGGCGTATGATTCGCGCAAGCGGGTCTCTTTATCCGACAACTCGGCGCGCATTTGCTCATGCTGCCGCGCGATTTCTTCATACAAGGCTTTCGGCACGACCTGTGCCGGGTCGTAATTTGTCGGAGTTGATGCTTTTCGTTGCATCAAGACAACCAGCAAGATGACCAAAAATGCGCCCAGAATAATCAGCAGCGTAGAATCAAGCATGAGTTAGTGATTAGTGATTAGTAGTAAGTGGTTAGTGGTTAACGGTAAGTGATTAGTTTTTCATCATTGAGTTGTTGAAAAAACTAATCACTTACCGTAAATCACTTACCACTCATTTAGTGTAAGCAAATTTCGACATCGTCAATATACAAGGGAGCGGAATGGGGGTTGGCTTTTTCGATAGTCAACTGAATTTCTCCATCACCGATCAATCCACGAATGTATTGAATATCCATGACAAACATTTTCCAGTCGGAACTCGCGGCAACAGGCCACGAGCCCATCGGAATGGCTTGCCCGGATGCTTGAACAAAGACATTCATATTCACTTGTTGATTTTCAGTGGATTGATAGTAAAGGTACATCGTGCCACTTATTTCCCCTTTTAAATCCTTGACATTCAAGATATTAAAATCGAGACCAACGGTATTGACAGAATCCAGGCGTTGAGCATATTGGCCTTTAAAAGCCTTTTCACGGGTAACGTTTGCCGGTTTGAAATACTCGTTCTGGTACTCAAAACCAGTGGTATAACATGCTTCGCCATTCGTACCCGCCTTGGGCGTCCAAACTTTTGAAAGCGCTATTCTGTCACGCTCCGGTTTTGACCACGGACGAGCACCCGCCAATGCGTAATTTTTGTTTTGCAAAGCCGCATTCACTGCTTTTTGGGCATGTTGTAAACCCGTTTTTTCATGTTGTTTTAGTCCGAAAATCGCGTGAAATGCCACTACGATCAACAATACGCCAAGGGCTATTTTGGAGAAATATCGGGTAGTCGCCAAACCCTCGGCAGCGTGCATGGCATACCATATGGAAACTGGCAAAAAGAGAAAAACACTCCGCGCATCCGGTGGACTATTTAGAAAACAAACACCCACCAACAGCCAAAGCACGGTCGCTTGTGGCCAGTTGTTCACGTTCATCTGGGTGGCCGACAGGTTGCCCCGAAACAGCCAGCCAATCAGCCAGCCAACCATGACAATAGCCGTAGCCATCAACAACATCGCTCCCCAGCCCGCCAAGCCGTTGCCAAGGATGAACTGTTGGCGTTCCTGCATACTGCTTCCCATCATGGCCGAAAGGTCGGTCGTGGCCGAAGCAAAAAAATGATAAATCAGGGTCGGTATTTGCTGCGCATTTTCAGTGTGTAATCCGAAAAACAGTTGCGCCTCCCGCATGGGCTGAAATCCTTCGTTCATTAACCAGGGTAAATACGTTAGTCCAGCCGTTAGCGCACCTGCCAGCATGAACAGGATGCCCGTTTTTTCACGCCTGTTGATCCAGACGACCAAGGGAATAAACGGCGTCAACAGACCCCAGGCCGGATGTAACTGCATGACCCAAACGAGGCCAAATCCAGCCATAAAAAAGGAAACGGAAGCAGGCAAAACCCGCTCCTGATAAATGTTTCCGAGTTCGATGATACCCAGAAAAAACATCGTTGCCCCCACCAGCGCATACGCAAGGCTATCTGGATGGCAGGTGTATTGCAATGACCACGGCATCAGCAGAACCCAGGCGTAAATCAACCACGATGGAAGGTTGGGCACACGCTTTGACAGGTACCAGCCCAGGCCAGTCAGGGACAAAAAAGTCAGGATATTCAACGCCAGAACGACGCTCATCGGATGAGCGTACAAGTGAAGTGGCACACTGACCAGCAAGCCTTGTAATGCGCCGGGAATGCGGTTGTCAAGCCAGGGTAAACCAGGACCCCACCAGTCAGTATGCCCGGAGCAGTAATTGCGCAGACCCGTCAGGAAATTCTGGAAGGCACTATCTTCCAGAAACTTTCCGGTTCCGTACCAAAGGCGAAACAGAAACGCAGATAACAACAGGATGCTCGTCTGGATATTCATTTTCATGGGCGAAAAATAGCACAAACTGACTTCCAGAACAGCAGCAGAATATCAATTTATCCAGTAGCGGGCAGCAATGGCCCAAAACAAACAGAATTGGCAAAACAACATCAGGAGCGAAATGATGGCAAATGCCTTTGTTCGCCAGCGATTTAGCCAGCCCGAACAACAACTCATCAACACCAAGGGCAGCACCGGCGTGAAATATCGGCCTTGCCAGTTGTGAAATTCAGGCGCGCCGACACGATGCCACAGCAGGTAGTTGGTCAGCGCAAATGCCATCAAATAAAGCAGCGCAGCAAGCAGCAAAATCATTCGATTGCGGCGTGTCCATGAAATTGGCGTCACCGTTGCAACAACCAGGATAACGAAACAACACAAGCCGACCACCATCCAGTGGAGATAGTTTTTCTCCCAGCCGAATTTGACGGTGATGTGCGCAACAATGGCCGGCGCAGCCTTAATCCCGGAAACGGTCATCGTCTTCGCCGTTTGCAAAAGATGTTCAAGCACGTACGCCATTTGCGCATCAGGGTTGACACCGCTGTTCAGGGTTTGGCTGTCGCGCCATTGCGGATCGTACTGATCGTATGGAATGAAATATGCGCTGGCGGCAACGCTCCACAGCAGGGCCGCAGCAACGCCCAGGGCTAACCACCGAGCCGTTGACTGCCATTTTTCTTTCATTAAGGTCAATACGGCCAGGGGCCAGGCGATGAGTTTTTGAAGGCACAATGCCGCAAAAAACGCCGGGGTGGCGCTGTTGCCCATCTGTCCTTTCGGTGCAACCCAAGCCGCGATGCACCACCAGGCCAGGGCATTCATCAATACGTCAGGATTGACGGAGGCGGCCATGACCAAACTGGCAGGCATGGCTGCCCAAACCAGAAAAAACCATCGAAAATCGCCAATTTTACTTAAAATAATGCTGATAATCCACCACCAGAGCAGAAAGTTCGCCACGCGACCAGCGTACAGCGCAAACAGTGACGACAAACCAAGATTTCTCGAAAAAGCAATGGCGAGCGCTTGTGGCGCATAGCCCAAAGGCGCATACATGGCGGTATTGGCAAAGTCCTGGAATGTCCTTTCTGACGCATTCAGGGGAGCATTCAAACGGCCGTGAAGGTCAGCCCATGAAACCCTGGCGTTCGGGTTGTTTTTCAGGTAAGCAAATTGACTGATGGTTGAACCAACTGCGGTCGGCAATGTTCCGCCCACGCGTTGCCCGTTTTTTTCCGGGAAAAAATGGCCCTCACTGACGTGCCAGGCTTTTAGAAAATGATTCGGTTCGTCAGGCGACTGAAAAGGCGGCAGCCATACCGTCAGGATTAACCCGAACAGCAAACAGGCATTCCATAACCATCGCCAGGATCGGGCAAACATTTTCTCGTAATGATGAATGATGAATGATGAATGATGAATGATGAATGATGAATGATGAATGATGAATGATGAATGATGAATGATGAATGATGAATATTTTATAATTTAGTATAAATCAATGACTTACAAAGAAAATTTACACGCAAAACTAAATCAACACGGTTTGTCATCCTGAACGCAGTGAAGGATCTGCTACCCACGAAGGGGAATGTTTCACGTCTGTTTGGCCAGATCCTTCACTGCGTTCAGGATGACAACTTTTTCTGAAGAAGGCGCCTATAAAAACCACCTAAATCACTGATTAACAACGAGTTGAAATATATTCATCATTCATCATTCATCATTCATCATTCATCATTCATCATTCATCATTCATCATTCATCATTCATCATTCATCATTCATCATTCATAACTCATAACTCAAAACTCACTCAGGTTTTCCGGTCAGTTTTTCCAGAATACCCTGTACGCGTTTGCGCTCTTCGCGTTTTTCCAATACACGAGGCGGCGCCACACGCTCTTTACAATCTGCAATAGCGCATCGTTGGCAGGTTACATTCACTTCCATGTGCGGAATAGCCGGGTCATTCCAGAACTGAATGGTTCGGCGGGCATGTTCGTCGAGCAATACGCCAATTGTGACGCAGACATTATGCCCCGGCGTAGGATGTCCGTGTTTGGCGACAGCAATACACAGGTATTCATCGCTGCTATCCACGAAACGAGCGCGTTGAACGCCCGCCAGATAAGGCGTTTCGTGGTTGGCTTGTTCCTGATGCAACTGACGCAGCAGGGAAAGCGACAACCACCTGCGGCAATAATGTTCGCCCAGACCGGAAGCGTGAGGCTGGTGTTTCCGGTTGAGGTGCAATTCCTTGTCCATTTCAAAACGATCGTTCGCCACATCATGAATGAAACGCTGGAAAAACACTTTTTCCAGGCCAAACTCGGCCGTCATGACATTGAAACGCTGAAAAAGCACTTCCGGACTGGCATTATACTTTTCCATCATCTGCAACAAAGGCGCGGATGACCATGTATTTTGCCGAAACAGTCCGGCGACATCATCCACGAACGCATGGCGATTCACGAGAATAGCCACGGCGAAGTAGGCTGCCTTGTAGTTGTTGAGCGCCTCTTCAAAAGATCGTACATGCACGAAATTGGAAGCCAATGGTCGCTGATGTTGTAAATTCAGGACATTGAATCCGAGTTCTTTGGCCAACTGAAAGGCTTTTTGTCGCTCATTGAGTTGCCCGTTGAGCAGAATGCGCTGCGTGAACGGATTATACACCGAGCGGATGCCCGGCAAATTGGCCGCGTGAGCGTCAAGGCCGTTTTCCTGCACCGAACAGCCAAAGGTTTTATCCAGAATGGAAGACAATTGCTGCACGGTAACGCCGCCGCTGGAAGGCAGTTGATGTTCTTGTATGAACTGTTCGGCGCTTGCTTCAATTTCTTCGAAATAGTTGTTGCGCAATTCCTGATAGGCGCGCAATGCGGCAAAGAAAAAATGCTCTTCGCGGAGTGAGTAGTTGCGGGCAATTTCCAGCAAAGCCGAAATAAACGCATTCACCCTGTCGGGTGCGCGGGCGATGATCTCGATCACCTGCTGCAATTCGATACCGAACAGGTCGAGTGGCAGTTCGCTCAGGAAATTGCTTTGCAGGAGTTCAACCAGCGGCGCGTACATCCTCGGCAGCGCTGTCGAAACCAGTTCTTCTTTAGGGACGCCGAGGGCGTCGGCCAGTTTGGAAAGGTTGGCGGCTTGCGGGTATTTTTTCCCTTTTTCGATTTCATTCAAATAGGAAATGGAAATACCTGATTGGCGGCTCAACTCTTCAAAATTCCAGGATTTTTCCTGCCGCCAGTGCCGCAATTTTAATCCGAAAATAATGCGTTGGTGTTGTCTGGTTTTGTCCGTTGACATTATTTGCGGGCGTATTGCTTATCGTAATATTCCTGATAGTTACCTGAAATGACATCCTGTAACCAGGCTTCATTGTCGAGGTACCATTGTGCGGTCATGCGGAAACCTTCTTCGAAGCGAATGGAAGGTTCCCAGCCGATTTCATTGCGCAATTTGGAAGCGTCAATGGCATAACGGCGGTCGTGGCCGGGGCGGTCTTTCACGAAAGTGATCAACTGTCGCGCTGTGCCTTGTGCGCGGCCCAGGAGTTCGTCCATGATGTCGCACAACTGATGCACGAGGTCAATATTTTTCCACTCGTTGTTGCCGCCGATGTTGTAGGTCTCCCCTACCCGTCCCTGATGGAAAATCGCGTCAATCGCCGAGGCGTGATCCTTGACCCACAGCCAGTCGCGCGTGTACAGGCCATCGCCATACACCGGCAGCGGCTTGCCCTGGCGAATGTTGCTGATCATCAAAGGGATGAGTTTTTCAGGAAAGTGGTTGGGGCCGTAGTTGTTGCTGCAATTGGACAAGACGACCGGCAAGCCATAGGTGTGGTGCCAGGCCCGCACAAAGTGATCGCTGGAGGCTTTGGAGGCTGAATATGGCGAGCGCGGATCGTAGCGTGTTTCTTCCGTGAAAAAGCCTTCTTCACCCAGTGAGCCGTACACTTCATCGGTGCTAACGTGGTAAAAACGCTTGCCATCCATTTGCCCTTTCCAGGCCTGAGTAGCCACCTGAAGCATATTCACCGTGCCGATCACATTCGTTTCCACAAACGCCAGCGGGTCGCTGATCGAACGGTCAACGTGGCTTTCGGCAGCCAGGTGAATGACGCCATCGAACTGATATTTCTCAAACAACCCTGCGAGAAAATCCCGGTCCAGAATATTCCCTTTTTCAAAATGATAATTGGGCAAATGTTCAATATCACGAAGGTTTTCCAGATTTCCGGCATAGGTCAACGCATCGAGGTTGACAATCCGGGTGTCGGGGTATCGGTTTACAAAATGGCGTACAACGTGCGAACCGATAAATCCTGCGCCGCCTGAAATAAGTATGGATGACATGATGGATGTGATAATGTGATGATTTTTTGATTTTTGGGGATTTGGGGATTTGTTGAAGGTTGAAAAGTTGTTGAAGGTTGAAAGTTGTTGAAGGTTGAAGGGGTTGAAGTTGGCTTTTCCTCTTCTCATATAACCGTGTCATCCTGAGCGCCAGCGAAGGATCTGCTACCCACGAAGCGAAATTAAGCACATCTGTTTGGCCAGATCCTTCACTTCGTTCAGGATGACAACTTTTTGAGGATGAAAAAATTCAACCTTCAACTATATTCAACTTTCAACAACTTCAACTTTTCAACAAATAACCAAATCCCCAAATAACCAATTCAACAGCACTACAAAAACCTCGGCTATTCCGTCTCTCCGTAGTATTCGGCGTAGATGGTTTCTGTTTCCCAGAGTTTGATTGAGTGCAGGCGGCAAGGGAACGCTTCCAGGGCCGGCATCAGCCTGTTCCAGATAACAATGGCCAGGTTTTCTGTGGTAGGTTGCATGCCTTGCGGGATAAAAGGCACATCAAGGTTCAGGTTGCTGTGATCCAGATGATCAACAACCTCTTCTTTGATGATGGTACTCAAGACCTTGACATCCATGATGAAACCGGTGTCGGGGTCTGGCTTCCCTTTGACCGTTACATGAAGGTTATAATTGTGTCCATGCCAATTTTTATTGGCGCACTTGCCAAAAACAGCGACATTTTTCTCTTCAGACCAATCATTTACCCAGAGTTTGTGGGCAGCATTAAACCGTTCTATTCGTGTGATATAAACCATGTAATTCCTGATTTCGGCTGCAAAAATGAGGCAATCTGCGCGATTATTCTGAATTTTGGCCCCAAATTTCAGCAAGATGAACAACGATGATATCCTGCGGCAATTATTATTGAGCGAGCACAGCAAATTCCAGACCATGCGCATTGTTCAATGGATTGATCATGATCCTGAACGCGCAGCAGCCCTGATTCGCGTCTTTCTCGAACCGGATTACCGAACAACACAGCGCGGCGCCTGGGTAGTTCGATATGTCCATGAAAATTCGCCTGAATTACTGACGCCCTATTTACCTGAATTGCTCGACGCCGCCCGCGATCCGTCGAGGCACAAGGCCGTACGCCGGAATGTCTTGAATGTGTTTGAAAAAAGCAGCATTCCAGATAGTTTGCTCGACGAATTGACAGACCTGAGTTTCATCTGCCTGGCTGATCCGCACGAAGATGTCGCCATTCGCTGTGCGGCCATGTCCATTCTGGATAAAGTTTGTCAGCGCATTCCGGAATTGCGCGAAGAACTGAACCTGCTTATAACCGAACATATGGAGCATGGTTCGGGCGCTTTCAAATCTCGTGCAAAAAAAATTCTCGCTGCGCCGAAACCTCCTCGCGGCGACGTTCATGCAGGCCCGTTTTAACCATTTCAAGGCAGGTAAACACGGGCGCGTCGGCAAATTTTATTTTAACAATGCGTTACCTTTCGGTTGCAGCACGGACATTGTTCGTAAAATTTGCCTTTTTAAAAACTAAATTTGCACAAGCGCTTACTTTTGCGCAGTTTTCAGACAAGCCTGTGACATCGCGCATTGACTTGCGTATGAACGGCGCGGTTTTTGAACTTCTACCAAGAACATCATCTGTCGTCAATTTTCAGACGCAGGCGATGCTCCGATAACCGATTCATTTTCAACTTTTACTTTTAGACAAAAAACATGAACATTGCTGTGATTGGTACCGGATACGTAGGTTTGGTGACCGGCACCTGTTTTGCCGAAACCGGAAACCACGTGATTTGTGTGGACATTAACGAGAAGAAAGTGCAAAGCCTTCGTAAAGGTAAAATTCCGATTTTCGAGCCGGGCCTTGACGTACTTTTTGAACGAAATACCAAAGAAGGTCGCCTGCATTTTACGACCGACCTGAAAGAGGCCGTTGATAAAAGCCAGATCATCTTTCTGGCGCTGCCCACTCCGCCGGGCGAAGACGGTTCTGCCGACCTTTCCTATATCATGGGCGTTGCCCGTCAACTGGGTACGATCATTACAGATTATAAAGTAATCGTGGACAAAAGCACCGTTCCGGTGGGCACGGCCGAAAAAGTGGCTGCTGCTATGGCTGAAAATCTGTCCAAAAAAATGTTCGACGTGGTGTCAAACCCCGAGTTTTTGCGCGAAGGCGTAGCCGTGGATGATTTCATGAAGCCCGACCGCGTGGTCATCGGCGTAAAAAGCGAAAAAGCGCGCAAAGTCATGAAGCAGTTGTACGAGCCGTTTGTACGTCAGGGCAACCCGATTTACTTCATGGACGAACGCTCTGCCGAAATGACCAAGTATGCCGCCAACGCCTACCTCGCAACGCGCATTACGTTTATGAACGAAATCGCTAACCTCTGCGAAAAGACCGGCGCCAACGTTGATGAGGTGCGCAAAGGCATGGGCAGCGACAGCCGAATCGGCAAACGTTTCCTGTTCCCCGGCATTGGTTATGGCGGTTCGTGCTTCCCGAAAGACGTGCAAGCCCTGGCCAAAACAGCCGCCGACCATTCCTACGATTTCAAAATTCTGAAATCAGTCATGAAGGTCAACACCATTCAAAAGTCCGTTTTGACCAAAAAAATCAAGAAATTCTTCAAGGGCGATCTGGCCGGCAAAACCATCGGCGTATGGGGACTGGCCTTCAAACCCAATACAGATGATATTCGCGAAGCTCCGGCGCTCGTTATCATTGACGAATTGCTGGCAATGGGCGCTAATATCAGGGCGTTCGACCCGGAAGCGATGGAGAATGTACGCCTGACACATGAAGGTAAAATCACCTTTTGCCATACGATGTACGAAGCCCTCGAAGGCGCCGACGTATTGGCTGTCATGACGGAATGGAACGAATTCCGCACGCCCGACTACGATAAAATCAAGAGCAGCCTCAAGCAAAATGTGGTGTTCGACGGACGTAATGTTTTCGACCTCGATACCATGAAAGAGCAAGGTTTCCATTACGAAAGCATCGGCCGCCCGAAAATGCGAAAGAGATAACCCGAAACGGGGCATTTTCCAGGCTTTGAACGAGGCGTTTGCGAACTTTTGAAAGTTCCGCAAACGCCTCGTTCAATTTTACGCGCTACCGTACACTCTTTATTTCCCGCAGATTTCGCAGATTTTCTGCGGGATCTGCTAAGAATATCCAGCAGTGTGCAATTTCAGCCTAAACTCATAAATGATTGATTATCAATCAAATAATAGAATAGC
>JADZBJ010000145.1 GCA_020852155.1 Saprospiraceae bacterium
CCACCGCTACAACGGGAGGCAACATCGGGATTTTCATCAATGGCGTTGCGCTGTTTGATTACCGCGACGGCGTGGCCTGGAATACCAACACCAATGCGCTTTGTGGCGGCCCCGGCAACCCACCTTGTCCGGGCGGCATGGGCACAACACAATCCTGGAACCGCGACGCCGTGGTTGCGGAGCGTGTGGGCTTTGACTGTGCCAAAGCGCACCCGGCTATGGGTAACTATCACCACCACCAAAATCCGTCTGCGTTTAACCTGGATAAAATGGTCATTTCCAATGTTTGCGACCTGTATCCCTCAGATGGTCTGTATGTCATTGACAGCACCAAACACTCGCCATTGATCGGTTTTGCCTATGATGGTTTTCCGATTTATGGGGCTTATGCTTATAAAAATGCCGATGGAACGGGCGGTATCGTTCGCATGAAATCAGGCTACCACTTGCGCAACATCACTGAACGTACGCACCACGCTGACGGTACTGATGTACCGAATGGCCCGGTAGTGAGCAGCACCTATCCGCTGGGGTATTTTCGGGAAGACTATGAACATATCAATGGTAATTCACCCGATGTGCTTGATGTGCACAATGGCCGTTTTTGCGTGACCCCGGAATACCCGCAGGGCACTTATGCCTATTTCAGCACAGTTGACGCTGACTGGAACTCAGCGTATCCGTATGCCGTCGGGCCGACTTTTTATGGTGTAAAAACAGCCTCTAAAGTGCAAAGTATCTCGGAGCCGGTGCAAACTTATACACCAACAAGCACCGCTGCCAACGACCTGTCGGATGAAGCCCTGAGTGTTACGCTTTACCCAAACCCGGCCAATGAATTTGTTGCCGTGCAAATCGGCGGATTGCTGCGCGAACAGGCAGAACTGAAACTATATAACCTTTCAGGGCAGTTGATTCAGCGCACTGAAATTCAGGCTGGCAGTACCATCGGTTATTTTGATGTGCGGACTTGTTATCCTGGAATTTACCTGGTTTCGGTAACAAGCGGTTCAAACCGAATTTACGCAGGTAAAGTCGTTGTAGAATAAGCTACCGCAGATTGCGCAGATTTTCCCGCAGATTACGCAAATTTTTGTGAAATCTGCGGGAAAATTCCTTTGCGATCAGGCGGCGTTGCGGGCGGCGTTGATGATACCAAACATGGCTCTAAGCGCCATCCTTCGATAAACCTCGGCCATTTCGTCGGTCGTGTTGTCGTTTTCGATTTGCTGCAAAGCATATTGTTGAATAGCGATCAGCGGCAACACAATTTGCTCGCGCAATTCAATACTTTTCAGGCTGAGTGGATTGCTTGCCAACACTTTTCGCCCGGATAACAGTTCAAGTTGGCGGGTGGTTAATTCAAATTCAGTGTTGAGTTTTTTCCAAAACGCCCCGAATTCAGGGTCGCTGGACAGATAACGAGTGGCGTCGAAATTCGACTTTTTTAACGCCTGCATGGAATTATCCAACAGTGTGCGGAAGAACAACGAACGCTCATAAAGCCCTTTGATTTGCTCTGCTTCTGCGCCGCCTTGTGCCTGAATGGCGCTGCCTACACCGTGATAGCCGGGCACGTTTTGTTTCATTTGCGCCCAGGCGCCAACAAAAGGAATGGCCCTTAAATCTTCAAATTTCAAACCGGCATCGGCATTCCGTTTGGTCGGGCGACTGGCGATATTGGAATCGCCATACCAGCGCAAGGCTGTTTTTTTCTCTAAATAAGGTACAAACGACGGGTCGTTTTTCAGTTCCAGGTAGGCTTTGTAAGCGCTGTCGGCCAGTGCGTCAATGGCGTGCATATCTTCTTCCGACATGGTTGTGGATGCTGCCGAAGACATCCTGTTTTCGAGTCCGGCGACGAGCAAGCGTTCCACATTAAACTGCGCTGACGGAAGTGTGCCGTAGGTGCTGCTCACGGTTTGGCCTTGAATGGTCACCTGAATACCCTTGTTTTCAATGTCCTTTCCCTGTGCCGCGTAATACATGACGTTATTGCCGCCGCCCCGCCCCGGAGGGCCGCCCCGGCCATCGAAGAAGGTGACCGTCACGCCGTATTGTCGGCTGATGCGCGTGAGGGCTTCTTTTGCGCGGTAAATACTCCAGTTGGCGCGCAGGTAGCCGCCGTCTTTGGTACCATCGGAAAAGCCCAGCATGATGTGTTGCGCCATGTTGCGCGACCGCAAATGCCGAAGGTATTCGGGATTGGTGTATAGGGTTTCCATGACGCTATCGCACGATTTCAGGTCGTCAATGGTTTCAAAAAGCGGTACGATATCCAGCGGAGGCTGTGCGTTGTCTTTCCAGTTTTCTTCATAATCGGAATAGACCAACTGAGCCAGCGACAACACTTCTGCGACATGGTAAGCGCACTGGCAGTTGCTGATGATGTAGCGATGACAACCGGCTTCGCCATTCTGTTTTTGAATGTCAAAAATGGCGCGTATCGAGCGCAGTGTTTCTTTTAAAAACGGATCGGCATAGTCATTTTCATCCAGCGTAAAATTCAGGCGCAACAAGCGGCTGATGCGCTGTTGTTCGGGTTCATTAAGTTCTTCAGCCAAATCGGGCCATGATCCTCTTTGATGTAATTGGGCCAAGATCGGGTTCCATACTTCATCGTGTTTGCGGCTGTCCTGACGAATGTCAATGCTGGCAAAATAGAAGCCGAAAACCTTGATTTTGAGGATAAAACGGTCAAGAATATCCAAAAATAGGCCACTGTGTTCTTCAATCAGTACGTTTCGCGCTTCCTGAAGGTCGGCGAGTAATTCCTGGCAAGTATGGTACGAATCCGGCCCGGGTTCAAACAGGGTACTGTAAATGCGTCGGTCAACTTCTATGATTTTTTCCTCCACACCGCTGAACGTCAGCCGTCTGCGTACTTCGCGTATTTCACGATAATAACCGCGTAAAACGGAGCGATTGAGCAGTTGCGCGACTTCCAGCGTCGTGTCGGAAGTTACGGTGGG
>JADZBJ010000146.1 GCA_020852155.1 Saprospiraceae bacterium
GCAACAGCAACGGCCTTGACTTTACGAGCGGCGCACCTGTCCCGTTAAATAATACTGGCATGGACGCCTATGAAGGTTGCGCCAACTGGTGCGATGCGTTGGGCAATCTTCAACTATCCACCAATGGCGGCGGTTCTCCACCTGACAACCCGGTCAATGGCCCGCGCAATGGCTATCTGTGGGATGCCGGTTATAACAGCATTTTCGACTACGGCGATGACAAGGGCGGGCATTACAGTTCGGCGCAGGGCGCTGTCATACATCCTGCACCGGGTAATCCGCAGTTACTCTACGTTTTTACCGTAGATGCCGAGTCATCAAATCGCGGCCTGCACTACTCCGTCGTGGATATGTCGTTGAATGGCGGCCTGGGTGATATTATACTGGCTGATGCGCCCATTTTTAGCCCGGCCTCTGAAGCCCTGACCCTGGTGCCGCACAGCAACGGCATTGATTTCTGGATTATCACGTTGAATAACGTGGATGGCAATTTTGTCGCCGTGCCTGTAACCGCAGCAGGCATCGGCACACCGAAGCAAACGCCGACGGATTTGGGCATTGCAACGGCCGTGGTGAAAGCCTCGCCGGACGGTAAGTTTTTGTGCGAAAACGGGAATATTTACAATTTTGACGCCTCCACAGGCAGTATTACCTACAAAGTCAGCGTCGGACTGGATTTTTACTGTTTTTCCTTTTCGCCACTGAGTCGTTATCTGTACGGCCATTCGGGTTTTGAAGTGACGCGTTATGATTTGTACAACGACGACATTCCCAAGTCGGTAGATACACTCCCGTTGCCCAATCTTTTTTCCCTGCCGGGGCACATGCAGATCGGGCCTGACGGCAATTTGTACTTTATCGAACAATTGGAAGAGGACTTGCTCATGCCCATTGTTACAGTGAGCCTCGGCACCATCAAATGCCCCGATGGCGCTGCGTGGTCGCTGGAGGAAAGCATCACCAAATTCGAGGCCGACCCACTGAATGCCTTTTTCGGGTGGTACACTTCGCTGCCGAACTACCCGCCCTATATTTTCGGAAAAAGCATTGCCGCGCCCGACACGATGGAAGTCAACCTGTGCGGCGGTACGCAAGTGCTGACGCCCAATCCGACCGGAACGTTTTACGCCTGGTCAACCGGCGATTCCATCCCGCAATTAACGGTCACAACGCCCGGATTTTACGAAGTGCTGGTACAGGATGATTGCGGCTTGTTTCGACAGGCTTTTCGGGTAAAAAATGTACCGAATACCCTTTTACTAGCGCCTGAATCGCCGATTGTGGACACTTGTCATGCGTTTCCCTTTGTTTTAAGGGCTACAACAGGTTCGCAGGGAACCTATTTGTGGTCGGACGGCAGTACCAATAATGCCATAACGGTCAACACCTACGGTACGTATTCCGTCACTTTTACAGATGAATGCGGCGCGCAAAGCGCAACATACACCTTGAATGCTCCGACAACCAATGTCAGCATAGCGCCCATTTCGCCTGTAACAGACACGTGTCATGTCTTCCCTTTACCGCTGAGGGCCACCGGCGACGGCCCCGGCTCCTATTTATGGTCAACCGGCGATGCTACGCCAGAGATTATTATCAATACTTTCGGAACGTATTCCGTTACGTTTACGGGCAGTTGCGGTCAAGCCACGGCTGCATATACCCTGAATGCGCCCTCGCCGAACACCCTGGAAGTACTGCCTGATTTGCCTGTGGCGGATACCTGTGCGGCATTTCCATTGACCATCAGGGCCATCAGCAATCGCATGGTGGATTATTTATGGTCGGATGGCAGCACTGATGAAACATTGATTATCAATGATTTCGGTCTGTATTCAGTTACAATTAGCAATGACTGTGGCGACGTATCCGGCCAGTATGAACTGTTGCGCCCGAACCTGGAAGTTTCCATCAAACCCAAAGATGCCGTCGCGGATGAATGCAGCGCAGTACCCCTGACGTTGAAAGCCACGGCCAACCAGAACGTTGTTTTTAAATGGAAGAATAACTCGACAATGGACACCCTGCGCGTGACTGAACCAGGCACGTATGCGGTGACTGTTACAGCAGGTGTTTGTGGTACGGCGACCGCATCGTATGAAGTACTCGGCCCCGGCCCGGAGTGCTGCAGGCCGCTTTTCCCGAACGCATTTACACCGAATGGCGACCAAAACAATGACACGTTTGCTCCGATTCTGCTGAATTGTGTAGTGGAATATGCCGAGTTGTTCGTCTATTCACGGTGGGGCGAACTCATGTATCAGGGTTTTGAGAAAAATGACAAATGGGATGGTCTGACCCTGAATGGTACCGATGCGCAATCGGATGTTTATGTATATGTGTACCGCTACAAACTGGCTGACGCCAACGAAGTTGAAACAAAAGGCGAAGTGACTTTATTACGATAAAAAAAGCCCAAATACTTGTCTGTTCGGGTTTTCTGACTGTACATTTGCAGCCGTTTTTGAAAAACGGTACTGGAGAGATGTCCGAGTGGTTTAAGGAGCACGCCTGGAAAGTGTGTATACGTCAAAAGCGTATCCGGGGTTCGAATCCCCGTCTCTCCGCAAATTTTTCCGATTGGAGGAGTGGCAGAGCTGGTTGAATGTACCTGATTCGAAATCAGGCGTACCTTTACGGGTACCGGGGGTTCGAATCCCTCCTCCTCCGCACTCACTCCCGGCGCACCCGATTGATTTAGAGCATGTTCGGGAATTGGATTTTGGCCTGCTCTCGAAAAATTTAATTCTGCTCGGCGTTAAAATTCTCGCCTTAGAACCCGGCTAAGCCTGCAAATTTTGCCTTGATCAAAATCAAATTTTCCCTCGTTCGGCACAAACCCAATTCCCGAACACGCTCTTGGCAATTGGTTGCGCCTTTTTTACGCCTGCTATGTTGAAAAGCCTGGCTGACATTCTGGAGCATACGCGAATTCGTCAGTTGCTCACCCTGTCATTTGTCATCACTACGGTATTTTGCATTTTACCGCCTGATACACCCTTAGGGCATTGGTGGTCGGCACAGTCCGTATATATTGTTCTTGGCACTTTTATCCTTTTCCTGATTTTTCTGATTGCCAACAAAACCCGCCTGATGTTCGTCAGTCTGGGTTGCTGTGCGGCCATTTGTTTCTATCAAATTGAAGTTTTTCAGGAACTCGGGCCGAAAACCATGAATGAATTTCGGCAAATCCATGTAGCGTCGGATTCGATTTTACAACACCAGCGATAATAAGTGTCATGATGCAATTCCGCCAGCGCATCGCCAGTTTCAAGTATGCCTTTCGTGGTCTGGCCGATGTCATACGCACCCAGCCCAATGCACAGATTCATGTCGTTGTCAGTATGCTGGTGATAACGGGCGGCTGGTATTTTTCAATTTCCAGGATGGAATGGATCGCGCTGGTATTGACCATCGGTGTGGTGATTGCCCTTGAGGCCGCCAACACGGCCCTGGAATACCTGACTGACCTCGTATCGCCGGAGTATCACCCGCTGGCCGGCAAGGCCAAAGACGCAGCGGCGGCAGCCGTGTTAATGGCTGCCGCCGCTGCGGTGGTTGTTGGGGTGATTATTTTCGGGCCACATATCATGGCACTCGGCTACTAATCCTGAAACGGTTTAGCAGATGAGGGCGCCTCATCAGTTTTTTATTAACCGCTAATGATGAGACGCCCTCAGGCGCTTACCATTTCGGGCAATCGCATTTGGGTTTGAACAGCCTGCAACTTTCCAGTACCATCATGCTGAACGTCAGGGCGACAAATGCGACGCGCCACCAGTTAATTTTTTTCATAGATAACAAGTTGAAATGACCAAATTTGTGTTGAAGATCGTGAAGATTGGTTCGATTGATTCGATTATGCCGATTGGTTCGATTGAAATGACCAAATTTGTGTTGAAGATATTGAAGGGTGTAGGGTAGATAAAGGTAAAGGTAGAAGGTTCGGAGCCATCCGACAAAAAACATCACATTATCACATCATCACGTCAATTAGATGCTTTCACCCCGCCATACCGTTGCCCGGCCGCCAAAAATTTTATTGGCGCCGCTAAATTGGGGATTGGGCCATGCCTCGCGCTGTATTCCGATCATCCGAACGTTGCTGGAAAGCCGTGTGGAGGTCGTACTGGCCTCTGACGGTGAGGCACTGGATTTGCTTCGTGCAGAATTTCCGGAACTGACAGCACTCGAACTACCCTCCTATCGCATTCGATATACCCACCATAATATGGTTCGTAATATGGCCTGGCAACTGCCTCGCATTATTCGGGCCGTACGCGCCGAACAGGTCGCTACCGAACGTCTGGTGCAACAACATGGCATTGATGGCATTATTTCGGACAATCGCTACGGGTGTTTCAGTCGCAACGCCAGTAGCGTCATCATGACGCACCAGTTGCGGGTGAAAGTGAATAACCCCGCCCTGGAATACGCCGCCAACCTGGTTTTGCGCAAAGCATTGCGGCAATTCAACGAAGTCTGGACGCCCGACTTGCCCGGAGAAGGCGCATTGTCCGGCGTTTTGTCGCACCCTGTGCCGCCGGGTTTGCCGCCGGTGAGGTTTATCGGGCATTTATCGAGGTTTCAACCACAACCTGAAACGCATACCGAATACGATGTGGCGGTGGTACTGTCCGGCCCCGAACCCCAGCGCACGTATCTGGAACAAATACTACTGGAACAAGCCTTGCAGATGCCCCTGAAATTTATGTTCGTTCAAGGCAAGCCGAAGACCAAAACGCACCAGTTTGTTTCTGAAAATATCGAAATGACGAGTTTTTTGACCTCCGAGCGTTTGGAACAACTCATGGCATCAAGTCGCGTCATTGTTTGCCGGTCGGGTTACAGCAGCCTGATGGATTTGAAAAAAATCGGAAAACAGGCTTTGCTGATTCCAACGCCCGGCCAGACGGAGCAGGAATACTTAGCCGCCAAACTTCATGGAAGCGGGCAGTTCATGATGCAGCAACAAACGTCCATCAACCTGCAAGCGGGCCTGAAATGGTTAGAAAATATGCCGAATTATGCGCCAGCTAGTACAGATGAAAATTTACTGGAGGTGGCATTAGAAGATTGGCTGCCCCGACAGTACAGGGCCTCAGGCGGATGACGCTTTAGTGCTACCCTGGCTTTTACATCCGCCATCTGTACAGCGTGGCAGCCAACTTTTCTTAGAAGTTGGTTAAATTTCCCTCCTGGTTTCAAAAAGATGCCTTTTTGAATCAGTGAGGGAATTTTAAACAACCTCTTATATTCTGACCACTTTTCCACTACCCGCTACCTGACCACTAACAGTCAAATGCCAGTAATACACACCAACAGGCAAATCGGATACGGGTACCCTGATTTTATCTGTACCCGGTTCGATGCTGTATTCGCGAACGCTGCGGCCCGTGGCGTCGGTCAGTCGCCAGCCTGCTACAGCCGACAAGGGCTGATTTAATACTACTTTTATTTCATCGGTGGCTGGATTGGGAAATACGGACACCTGTGCCAGCAGTGTAGGCGATGGCCCCGACACGGCCACCACTGGCGAGCAGGGCAAACCAGGGTTATCCAAAGGTCCAAGCCGATAGTTCGGGAATGATGGCATCGACGAGCCAGATGTTGCCGGGAAAACAACCCCGCGTTGTTCTACGTCGCAGTCAAGCCCGGCCTCATCTGGATGATGAATAACGTGGTAATACTTTGAATCAACTGACAGTATATAAATTTTACAATCAGGAGCCAGCTGCATTTTCCCAAAAGTGATACCAACTGGCTCAACAAATCCATCCCATTCTGCTACTATTTGTTGCGATGCTGAAATATCATCAGCCCATAAATCGAATTGGAAAACATATAGAATTGTTGTTACATAGAGATATCTGCCGTTAGGAGAAACCGCACAGTATGATGTAACTGCTTGTGGGTAGTTGTGGTAATCTACAGAGATGGTATCAAAACCAGTAAACGAGCCAGTAGCCCGATCAAAATCGTACATTTTAACGGCCTGCTGCGGATTGGTTCTGAACAATTTAGAACCATCCGGAGAAAAGCAAACCTGAATGCCGCCAGATGCCTGAACCCGTGGCGGAGTACCAATGGTTTGCTCCAGCGTGTCAACAATACCGTCTTTGGTAAATAGGAGTTTATACCATGTATTGCTATGGTCTTTCGGTGTTAATATCCACCAGTCTTTACCGTTAGCATGTTTGACAGCAGTCATTTCGCCAAAAGAAAGGCTATCAGCTATTAGTGGAATATTTTTAGCAATAACCTTCCCTCTTCCAAAGTTTGCAGTCATGTCAACCACTGAATAAAATAACATATCAGTGTAAACATCCAAAGGCGAAAAATTAATACCTACTCGTTTGTGAAAGATGTAGTATTGACTGGATGATTCGGGTTGCAGCAGACTTAAGATACTTTGATCTCCAGAAGTATATGTTTTCATACCCTGAGTACATTTAACATTATATACATATCCAGGGTTAAGTCCCTCTCCATTTTCCATCAACTGTCCAGTGTATGACATCACCCTACATCCGTTTGAATAAAACAAAAGATGTCCTGAAGTATCACTCATACTAGCATTAACAGTTCTAAACTGCATATCCCTTATGTCTGAAATGACTTGCATAGGATTGGTATTGAAATCCATTTTCATTCCCAAGAAATCAGATTGTTCCCCTGAGCCATCCCCCGTTAGCCAAATATAGTCATGTTTTTGAGCATGAAGGAGAGTTGTACAACATATCAATAAAGCAATAATGTATTTCATAACTAACAAATCGGGCCTGCCCATTGAAACAGACAAGCCCGACATTCGGATGTGAACTATTTTTGAATGGTGATTTGCCCTGATTTTACACTGCCATTGTCGCCAATGATGGTATAAGTATAAATACCATTGGCCAAACGATGTAAATCAACTGTTTCGTCTTTTTGGAGCAAGCGCATTTGATAAACCAACTGCCCCAAAGCATTCGTGATCGTCAGGTTAGCAGAACTATTTTCGGCGTCAAACAAAATATTGATTTTGCCTTCGGTCGGGTTAGGATAGACAAGCACATTCAATGGTGTGCCTGAGGCAAAAGTCCTTTCGCCGGGCCTGCCAAAACTACAGTTAGTCTGGTCGTCATACACCAAAGGCGTATTTTGTACAAGTGCCAGCATTGTTCTTGCCCTCAACACCGCCTCGCCATCGGAGAGCGGGCAGGCGTTGGCAATGGTTTGCAACGTAGAAGTCTGTGCGGCATTGAATTCCAACACACCCTGTGCAATGGTTTGCAGCCAGATGCCATTGACCGTTTTTTCGTATTGCTGATAATTAGCGCTTCCTGACAGTTGGTTATTTTGCGTCAACAGATTGGCGGAAGTGTTGCTGCGTTCCTGTTGCCATTTGGCCGCCAAAGTTGTCAGGGCCGCACTGGATTGGGCAATATCTTCCAATACGTCCAGGCGTTGTTGGGCCAGCAAAGATGAATCGGCCGCAGATAATCCGTATGCAGCCTGTTGCTGTTCCAGCAGGGTCAGGTCATCTAATAAATCGTATAGATTTTGTTCCTGTTGTTGATATGCCGTCATTTCTGATGGCGAAGGAGCAAACAATCCACGCTGATTGATCTGAAGATTTGCATATTGGCTCAGGCCGTTATTTTGGGCAGCCTGGATAAAATTATTAATATCCACGTCATTGCCATACGGGTTGCCTTCTTCACTGATGCGTTCGTACAAGCGCCGCTTGGCCAACCAGTTGTTCGCGTTTCCGAATTGCAAACCGCCTAACTCGCCGTTAGCCACTTTTTTATCTGTAACTAAGTTAGTATTTTGTTGGGCCACGTTACAGCTGGCACCGCAGAGAAAGGAATTTCCTGGGGTTGGCAAATTAACGAACCAACCTTGAGGGTCGAAACTCACAGGGATAAAACTGGGATTTTCTAAGGCATCAACAGTAAATAGGGAAAATGGAGCCACATCAGGCGATAAATGCAACGCCTGCGTTACTCCTCCTTTCCAAAGATTACCCCGGTGTTCTTGTTGTCCGATAATAGCATCAACCCCTAACAGCAGTCCTGTGGCATTATCTTTCATGGTATTGCCAGATACATTGGCCTGCGCTTTGCCCATTTGTATGCCTTCAAAATGAAGCCCCGTATTGGTTTTCTCTGTCTTGTTGCAAGAAAACACACCCTGTCCTGCGTGCATGGCATAAATACCGGTGCTGTTTTGTCCCGGTCCTGTGATATTGTTACAGTTAAAAGCATTGTTGCTTCCTCCCTCAGTGTAGATACCAAATTGGCCACCCACTAAGTTGACGGTATTGCTTTGCGTCGAGAGTTTGAAACTCGTACCGACTTGAATCGCGGCATGACCGTTGTTCATGGTTACGGTATTTTGTTCCACTGTACCAAGATTCATCGGGAACATATCCGAACCGCCGGTAGATATGCCCTTAGCGGCGTTATTGCCTGACATTGTGATATTGTTCCACCTGATCTTCGGGCCACCCAGTGCAGACTGGAAGAACACCTGAATGCCTCTGTCTTTTGCACTGACGTTATTATAATCAACTACCCCTGATTGCATCAACCCGCCAGAGACGAGAATACCA
>JADZBJ010000147.1 GCA_020852155.1 Saprospiraceae bacterium
CAAACGAACCAGCGGCAATGCCGACCAGACCTGTATCAATGACAAAACATTCCACTTGAACGTCATTCGCTGCGACCGAGCCTGTATTGTTGATGATGACTTCCTGAATCGCGGCAGTCTGACCGCAGGCATCCGGCGGCAACTGATACACAGAAGTCATGCTCAGGTTCGGGTTTTTGGTGCTGGGCAGGATGGTCGTCGTTGCATCGTCCACATCCATCTGGCACATGGTGCTGCCGCATCCCCAGCCGATGCTGATGGTCGAACCATTGGCAAAAGACGGATTACCGCAGTCCTCTACCGTAACCTTTTCGCGGATGATGATTACCTCATCGCGCTCGAACAGGTTGTCGCCGTCGCCGAATGCCGTGAAATAAGAAGAAGGTATCGTTGCTTCAAAAAGAATAGGAGTCGTTTGCGTGCCGCCGACGCCCAAAACTTGAAATGCAAGACCGGGCGCTTGCTGCAAGTCACGAAAAGACAAGGAAGAGATAGGGCCAGGGCGGGTATTTTGCAACGTGATTTCGCGCACCACCATTTCGCCGCTTTCGCCCGACCAAAGTGGCGGCGTCACGGAAATGATGTTGACAAAACCCATGTCAATTTTATAAAAATCGCTGATACCCTGCTGTTGCTGGCCACCGGAGTGAACAGCAGTTACGGTATTAAAAAACTGTTGCCCGTTGTTAATTTCATCCACCAGACTGCAATCTGCCGTCAAGGTGATTGAAAAGGTCACAGGGCTGCCGGGGGCTACATTCGGCACTGTAAAAACCGGCGCTGACAGGTTGGAAATGTTGCTCTGCACGGCGCCGCCACCACTCACCGAGCCTGGTACGTAGCTGACGCCTGCGGGCAACGTGACCGTCACGTTTGGCGAGGTTGCTGTGCCGCCCGAACTTTGAAGTGTAATCGTGATATTATCCGTATTACATACAAACAATTCATCCGGCACCGTGGATGAAACCAATAAAGTCTGAGCGCCAAGCGCAAAGGAAAACAGGCCCAGAATGAGCGTTAACAGGGTACGTGTAGATTGGAACATGGTTCGCTACTTGATTTTAGGGCAGCAAGTTGAAAAAACTTGACGATTTGAAATCAATACTTTTGGCTAATTTAAGCCAGCACGGAATATTTGACAAAAATCGGATCATTAAAATATGGCGATTTTCTGACGGGCAGTCTCTGTGGTTCTTCGTTTCTTTGTGCCCATTTTCACCAGTTTACAGAAAAATCATGCGTTTTACCACACTAACTCTTTTGTTCGCCTTGATCATGGCGATCCCTGCATTCGGACAGGATATTTCCGAAAAAAAAATTAAAAAACACGTCTCTTACCTGGCCTCCGACAAGTTGAAAGGTCGCGGTACCGGCACTGCCGAAGAAAAAATGGCGGCGGAATACATCGCTAAGCAGTTCAAAAAAATCGGCCTGCAGCCCAAGGGCGACAAAGGCGACTGGTACCACCAGTTTGGATTCAAAAAAAGTAAAGACCCGCACGGCAACATTGACGAATCAGCGCCTCAGGTGTACAGCCAGAACGTCGTCGGTTATCTCGATAACGGCGCTGAAAACACCATTGTCGTCGGTGCGCACTTCGACCACCTTGGCCTGGGCTACGACCATAACTCTCTTGATGCAAACCCCGAAGGTAAAATCCACAATGGCGCTGACGACAATGCCAGCGGCGTTTCGGGTGTGATTGAAATAGCCCGTTATTTTGCCAAAAATGACAAGAAAGAAGCCCACAATTTCCTGTTCATCTGTTTTTCAGGTGAAGAACTGGGCCTCGTGGGTTCTAAAAAATACACAGAATACCCGACCATTGACCTGAGTAAGGTTTCTTTCATGGTCAATATGGATATGATCGGTCGCCTGAATGCCGAAAAACGATTGATGGTGGGCGGTGTCGGCACTGCGCCGGATTTTGTTCCGGTTATTAAAAGCGCCAAATCCGAACTGGGTATCAAAACCGACAGCGCGGGTATCGGCCCCAGCGACCACACTTCATTCTACCTGAAAGATATTCCTGTGCTGTTCTTCTTTACCGGTCAGCACAGCGATTACCACAAGCCCAGCGATGATGCGGAATTGGTCAATTATAAAGGCTCAAAAATGGTTATCCAGTACGCAGCGCAAATCATCGAAAACCTTGACGCCAAGCCAAAATTGACGTTCCAGAAAACCAAAAGCAAGGAGGAAAACACACCGCGCTTTAAGGTCACACTGGGCATCATGCCCGACTACACCTGGGAAGGTGAAGGCGTTCGCGTAGATGGCGTTACAGATGGCAAACCTGCTTCCAAAGCGGGCCTGCTGCGCGGCGACGTTATCATCGGTCTCGGCGAATTTGCGGTAAAAAACATGCAAGACTACATGAAAGCACTGGCTGCCTTCAAAAAAGGCGACACCACTCAGGTCAAAGTCAAACGCGAAGACAAGGAGGTGATTTCGCCGGTAACTTTTTAAGTGGTTTGAAATAGCGCTGACGCGCTGTTTGATGTGGTTTGATGTGGTTTGATGTGGTTTGATGTGGTTTGATGTGGTTTGATGTGGTTTGATGTGGTTTGATGTGGTTTGATGTGGCGCTGACGCGCCGTTAGAAGTTGTTTGAAATGGTTTGAATGCTCGCTGTCGCGAGCGTTTGGGGTGGTTTGAAGTTGTGGAGCGTTGAACCAGACCTGCCTTTTGTTGTTATAGTCCGAATCAATCGAAAAATTTTAAAATCATGTACCCGATAGCACTCACAACTCCAATGGCTCAAGACCTGACCGAGTTTGGTTTTGAAGCATTGAATACCCCGGAAGCCGTCGAGCAAGCACTCGAAAATCAGGAAGGGACTGCACTTTTAGTCATCAACAGCGTATGCGGTTGCGCAGCAGCCATGGCTCGTCCGGGCGCTAAACAATCTGTTGTTGGTGAAAAACGTCCGACAAAACTGTACACCGTATTTGCCGGTGTTGATACAGATGCCACGGCCAAAGCGCGGGAATTCTTAGCGCCTTATCCGCCATCTTCACCAAGTATTGCTTTGTTCAAAGACGGCAAATTAGTGCATTTTCTGGAGCGCCGCCACATCGAAGGTCGTTCGGCACAAGTGATTGCCGATAACCTGAAAGGCGCTTATGATATGTACTGCTAAGAGGTTGCCTCATAAGTAACGATTCTGTGCTTTTTATGATTAACCGCTAATGACGCAAAATACGCTAAGTTTTTGATTTTCAATATTTTGCGTATTTTGCGTCATTAGCGGTTAATCTAATTTGCTCGATTTATGACTTATGAGACAACCTCTTGTTTTTAAGCCCCTGAATCCAGAAAAAAGGTGCTTATCATCGCTCCTCAAAACACCTGCACAAAAACCGGATGCTTCAACTCAAATGATTCGCCGCGGCCCATTATTTGCTCCGCCTGAAGCATGAGTTCAGGCACGGGATTGGGCAGACCGGCCTTCATCATCGTATTAACCGCCGACCAGGTGTTGAGGTAGCCCTCCAAAATGTCGAGCGTCCAGGAGTTTTCTATTTGAAAAATTTGCTTCGCAATGACCGGCCACGGGAAGGGAATGCCGCTGTAATGAAGGTCAATATGCAACCGCGCTTCATCCCAGTATGGCCCGGTGGTCTCCTTGTAAAAACGGGAAATCAGCGCGTTGAGCGCCGGAACATCTGTCGTCAGTAAGTCATAACCCCAAACAGCCAATCGCCCGTCGGGTTTGAGCACCCTGGAAACTTCTTCAAAAAAACGCTCGAAATGGAACCAGTGCAGTGCCTGACCGACCGTAATCAAATCCGCCGAAGCATCACTGAGCGGACTTTGTTCGGCTGGTGAAACGCCATATTCAATATTCGGCAGGTGGATGGCATGTTCGATCTGTTTGGTACTGAGGTCGGTTGCCACTACTTTTTCAAAATGAGGCGATAGCGAAGCGGCTACCTGACCATTGCCAGTGCCGACATCCCAGACCAAGTTTCGTTCTGCCGGGCAATGCGACAGCACGAAATCATATAATGCCTGAGGGTAAACCGGGCGAAAAGCCCTGTAAACGGCGGCCTGAGCCGAAAAAAGGTCTTTCATTTATTTTATAGTCAACCCAAAGTGGTTTTGAACGACTCGCGTCTGTAAATCCTTGAAAATCAAGGAAATCAATCCTGTAAATCTTCAAAATCACTTAAATCCTGGTTTATTTAGCCAACAACAACTTGCTCGCCAGTTTGCGCGCCTCCTGTTTGGGGCCGCGCCACCAGTCGGCAGCATATACCGGCACGTAAGCAATGCCTTGTTTGCGGAAGTAATTACCCAGTTTTTCCTCCCATTCGTAACTCGGCAAATCAGAACTGGCCAAAACACCGTCGAAGGCCAGCACGCAACTGTTCTCGTCGGGCGTTTTGCCTTCAATGAACAAGGGTACGCGCATACCCGCCGCCGCAGCGGAATGCTTCATCTGGCTGGGCTCGAAATAAGGCTTCAGCGCGGCTTCAACTTCTTCACTAAAGGCCGTCGGCTCAAACCAGGTTTCCTGATAGTCGAGCAACGTTTTCATCTTGTTGAGTTGCTCCTCGGCGGCTTCGCGTTCGCCGCGTTGCAGGTAATCAGCGAATGTCACGAGGTGCGACAAGACGCAGGTGCCGATGAAATTTTTGTCGGCGGCCAACACCGAGTGTAAGCCCTCAGGAATGCTGTGCGCGATGTAGAATTTTTGCGTAGCGCGCGTAAGCACCACGTGCAACTGATTGAATCCCAGTTGATTATTCCAGAAATGTAAATGCTTGGTCAGCGATCCCTGGGCGTCGGTCATGCCGTGTGTCAGGGAAAGCAGCATCACATCCACGTGTTGGCCCTGAAGTTCGGCGAACTGATACACGCCAAGCCCGTTGAGGTACAGTTGCTGAATTTTTTCCCAGCCAGCCATTTTACGCTGGCGAATACGCAACAACTGCGACGCAATCAAATCGCGTTGCTGAACGGTCGCGCAGGCGATGCCCACCACCGGATACGTGTGGGATGGCGTTGGTTCGATCAGATTGAGCCAGTCAATGATCTGGCGCGCTTCGGCTTCATTCACGCCGGTCGCTTCATCATAACGACCGCCGACATTGGCCACCACCGTCGAATCGAGGGCCGAACGACCGGAAGGAATGCGTTTGAACGGCGTGCCGAAAGCAATTTTATTAAAACGCACCCAACCTTCGGGCGTGTCCTGGTGCTGATAGTCGAGGTGCAGCGTTTTTGCGCCGATGCCCTTGCAAAATTCCAGAATATCGTCTTCAGCAAACGGCGTCATGTCCTGTTTTTCGTCGCCGAAAACGACGATATGGCGCGCCATATTGAACAAGTGATAACACTCCTGTTTTGGAATGTTGTGGCCTTCATCCACCAGCACGACATCAAAAACCATATTCGACAATTGCACGACGTCAAGCGCTACCTGAGGCGTCGTGAGCAGCACGGGCAGCGTTTCGGTCAGCGGATTGATATGATGCTGGAAAAGGTCTTCGGCTTTCAGGTTGGCCGACAAATTGCGATTGTCCTTGCCAAACCAGTTTTTATAATCTTTGGCAAAACTTGATTTCAAGCCTTTCAGGGCCTTGGCTTTGCGTTCCTGCCAATAACTGCTGATTTGAGCAGGCAAAACCTGACGCAGTTCGCGGCCGTAATTGCTGAGGTTTTCAAGCGTCACCTCATCCCACAACATGGACGGATTAAATTCATGCTGTAGAAAATGGTGCAAATACCAACTTTCAAAAGCCGCCTGCCAGTTTTGAGGCTTGATTTTGCAAAGGGCGCGAACCACTTTTTGAGCCATGGGCGGCAGCGACAACCAGTGTTTTTGCCAAACATAAAAATCATCGAAATCGCGCAGGTAAAACTGCGTGTCTTCCAGTCGCGCAATTTGCTCTTCCAGAAATTCCTGACGCTTGGGAATGGTCAGCATTTCATGGCGAACTGTTTCCTGGTACAGACCAGCGCCGTTAAATTCTTCCAGAAAAGCGTCCAGCGAATCTTCCAGTTCACGGATTTGCTCTTTGAAA
>JADZBJ010000148.1 GCA_020852155.1 Saprospiraceae bacterium
CAGCCTGGATGCGCGCAGCCGCTGCAAGCGTTTGTAAACAAACAGCCGACAGCCTTCAAGCCGCTGACCCCAATGCCAAAATCATCATCATGGGCGACCTGAATGACGATCCCGACAGCAAGAGCCTGACGAATGTACTAAAAGCCCGCCGAAAGGCTGACGACGTGGATGCCGGGGAATTATACAACCCCATGTACGACCTGTACAAGTCTGGCAATGGCACAATGGCTTACCGCGACGCCTGGAGCCTGTTCGATCAAATGATTGTATCAAAAGCATTTGTCAACAAAAAAACAGGCGGCTGGCAATTATATAAAGCCATCGTTTTCCGACAGCCCTGGCTCATTCAATCAGGCGGTCAGTATGCGGGCTACCCTTTCAGGACATTTGTCGGTGATATTTTCATCAATGGGTACAGCGACCACTTGCCTGTTTATTTGTATTTTTTGAAGAAGAAATAGTTTTTTTTGTTGGTTATCTGGTTATTTGGTGATTTGTTTTTTTACCAAATAAACAGTTCAACAAATAACCGAATAACCAGATCACCCAATAACCAATCAAAAAATAACCAATCCAACCATTCATTCAGTATGAATTTCGATCTGATTATTATAGGCAGCGGCCCAGGGGGGTATGTGGCTGCCATCCGCGCCTCACAGTTGGGCATGAACGTAGCCGTTATAGAGCGCGAAAGTCTTGGCGGCATTTGCCTTAACTGGGGTTGTATTCCGACCAAAGCCTTGCTGAAAAGCGCATCTGTTTTTGAATACCTGAACCATGCAGAAGACTATGGTATCAAGGTAAAAGGCGCTGAAGCCGATTTTGGGGCAGTCATCAAGCGCAGCCGCAGTGTGGCTGAAGGCATGAGCAAAGGCGTGCAGTTTTTGATGAAAAAGAACAAAATCACGGTCATCATGGGCAATGCAACACTGGTTGCCGGACCTAAGGTTGCCGTGAAAGATGCAGAAGGCAAAACAACTGAATACAGCGCCAAACACATCATCATCGCTACCGGAGGTCGCGCCAAGCAACTGCCCAACCTGCCGATTGACGGCACAAAAATCATCGAATACCGCAAAGCCATGAGCCTCGACAATATGCCCAAACGCATGGTTGTCGTTGGCGCCGGCGCTATCGGCGTCGAATTTGGTTATTTCTACCACAGCATGGGCAGCGAAGTGAGCATCGTTGAGTTCATGGAGCAAGGTCTTGTACCACGCGAAGACCCGGACGTTTCAAAGGAATTAGCCAAGATTTATGCTAAAAAAGGCATGAAAATCTACGGTGGCTGGGCTGTCGAACAAGTAGATACCAGCGGCAAGGAAATCAAGGTACACATGAAAAACCGCAAGGACGGCGCAACAGAAACGCTCGTTTGTGATGTGGTACTCAGCGCTGCCGGCGTCACACCCAATACTGAAAATATCGGCCTCGAAACTTTGGGTATTGCCACTGACCGCGGCTACATCAAAGTGGATGAATACTACCGCACCAACGTGCCGGGCGTATATGCCATCGGCGACGTTTTGGCCACTCAGGCATTGGCGCACGTCGCCAGCGCAGAGGGCATTACCTGTGTTGAGGCCATCGCAGGGCACCATCCAGAGCCGATTGACTACAACAACATTCCGGGTTGCACCTACTGCTCACCTGAAATTGCATCTGTTGGTTACACCGAGCAGGCAGCCAAGGAGGCCGGTTTTGAAGTGCTGGTGGGCAAATTCCCCTTCACAGCCAGCGGCAAAGCCAAAGCGGCAGGCCATTCAGAAGGATTTGTCAAAGTTATTTTCGACAAAAAATACGGCGAATGGCTGGGCGCGCACATGATCGGCTACAATGTCACTGAATTGATCGCTGAAGTCGTCGTAGCCCGCAAACTGGAAACAACCGGCCACGAAATCATCAAAAGCGTTCACCCGCACCCAACCATCAGCGAAGCACTGATGGAGGCCGCAGCAGCAGCCTACGGCGAGGTGATTCACCTGTAAGTACCGCCGAACCCCGTTCGGCGAGTACACTCACGTCCGCCAAACGGGGTTCGGCACATCAACGCCGAACGGGGTTCGGCACATCAACGCCGAACGGGGTTCGGCGGTACATTAACTGTGATAAAAGCAACCCTCATACGAAAGGCTTATGGCCCGTTGAGCATCCTCAACGGCGTGGATATCCACATCTCCAAAGGAGAAATCGTTAGTATCGTGGGCAAATCCGGCGCAGGGAAAAGCACCTTGCTGCACATCCTGGGTACGCTCGACCCGGCCGACAGCGGCGAGATATTATTTGGCGACGTTAACGTGCGCACGCTGAGCAGCAAACAATTAGCGGCATTCCGTAATCGCCATATTGGTTTTGTTTTTCAGTTTCACCACCTGCTGCCTGAATTCACAGCCCTTGAAAACGTCTGTATTCCAGGCCATATCGCCGGGCGTAGTGCTGCCGAACTCGAAGCAGAAGCCACGCGTCTGCTGACCTATTTAGGCCTGGCCGAACGCTTGCAACACAAGCCCACCCAACTTTCCGGCGGCGAACAACAGCGCGTTGCCGTTGCCCGCGCCCTGATTAATCGCCCCGACGTCATTTTTGCCGACGAACCTACGGGCAACCTCGATTCAGCGGCTTCCAGAGATATGCACCAACTGATTCGCCAACTGCGCGACGACTACGGACAAGCCTTTGTAATCGTTACGCACAATCAGGAATTAGCAGAATTGTCTGATCGCTGCCTGGAAATGCGCGACGGGGTGTTGAGGTATTAGTTGTTGATGACGCGGATTATTGACGGACAGCGCAGATTTAAATTTCTCTGCTGGATTCAACAAGCCAGTGAGGGAATTTTAAACAACCTCTTACATTCTTGCCATACATTAGCCCCTGATGGCAACACTTTTCACAAAAAAACACAATCGTCTGTTATGGCTTCATGGCATCCTCGCCATGACGTTCTGGCTCGCTGCCTGTAAATCATCCAGAGCGCCGGAGATTGATTATCAGCAAGTTACATTCGCACCCAAGCCTAAAAATATCATTCTGCTCATTGGTGATGGCATGGGTCTGGCACAAGTTTCGGCCCACGTTTACTGGAAAGGCGTCGGGAAAAACATATTTGAGGAATTCAATACCGTAGGATTTCACAAAAGCCATTCATGCGATGATCTGGTAACAGATTCCGCCGCCGGAGCAACGGCTTTTTCCTGCGGAAAAAAAACCACCAACGGCGCCATTGGCGTAATACCGCCCAACGACGAACCCTGCACGACCATCCTCGAAGACCTGGACAAACAAGGTTACGCTACGGGTATGGTCGTCACCTGCACCGCCACCCACGCCACACCGGCGTCGTTCATCGCTCACCGAGAATTACGCGCCTTCACCGAAGAAATTGCACTGGATTACCTGAAAACCCCGATTGATCTGCTGATCGGCGGCGGTCGGGCATTGTTCAGCCGCGACGAACGGCCTGACCGGGCCAATTTGCTCGATTCGCTCAAGCAACGCGGCTATGTTATTCAAAATGGCTCCTCTTTCAGTCGGCTGCCCGAAAACGGCGAAGCGCCATATATTGCTTTCACCCACGACCGCGAACCACCAACGGCTTCCGGCGGGCGTCAATACCTGCCCCGCGCCACTCGTTTGGCTTGTGAATTTCTGCAAAAACGAAGCCCCAAGGGCTTTTTCCTGATGGTTGAAGGTAGCCAGATTGACTGGGCCGGACACGCCAACGACCGAAACTGGCTGCGCGCGGAAATGAACGATTTTGACAAAACCATTCGCGAAGCCCTGAATTTCGCCGCTACCAACAAAGAAACCATCGTCATCGTCACGGGCGATCATGAATGTGGCGGTCTGTCACTCAACTCCGGTGAACGCAGTAAGTCGTTCAAACCTGCTTTTGCTACGCGTTTGCACACAGCGTCGTTAGTGCCTGTTTATGCCTATGGTCCCGGCGCAGAAACCTTTTCAGGCTTGTATGACAACACAGAGATTTATCAAAAAATGCGTCACTTGTTGATGCTTCAATAATCCCCAATGCCCTTTAAAAATCACATAAATCCAGGTCTAACCACTCATCGCTAACCACTAACCACTAACAAATGTCTTCCCGTCGTTCGTTTATTCGCCAATCAGCCGCTTTTTTAGGCAGTTTTGCTTTACACCAGCAAATTGGAGCGGCATTTCCGGGTATTTCAAGCCGCGAATTTCAACCCTCCGTTCATGACGCACAGGGCGATGACGAGGAATTTTGGCGACAAATTCGACAGGCTTATGCCGCCAGTCCGAATATGATTAACCTGAACAACGGCGGCGTCTCCCCTACCCCGCGGGCAACGATGGATGCGCTGGATTACTACAACCGGATGTGCAGCGAAGCCCCATCGTATTACATGTGGCGCATTCTGGATCAAAACCGCGAGCCGCTGCGCGAAAACCTGGCTCAATTGGCTGGCGTCAGCGCGGAAGAGCTAGCCATCAACCGGAATGCCACAGAGGCGTTGAATACGATTGTTTTCGGTTTGCCGCTAAAATCGGGCGACGAAGTCGTACTCAGCAAGTACGATTATCCAAACATGATGAATGCCTGGAAACAACGCGAAAAACGCGATGGTATCAAACTGGTTTGGGTTGATCTTGACCTGCCGAGCGAAGACGCCGACTATCTTGCCAACGCTTATACTTCAAAATTCACGAGCCGCACCCGACTGGTACACATCACGCATGTCATCAACTGGAACGGACAAATTTTGCCTGCCAGGGCCATTGCCGACAAAGCCCACGCTCAGGGCATTGAAGTGTTGGTAGATGCGGCGCACAGTTTTGCCTTACTGGATTATAAAATACCCGACCTCGGCGCCGATTACTGGGGCACCAGCCTACACAAATTCCTGTGCGGCCCGTATGGCAGCGGACTGATGTGGATTAAAAAAGAGAAAATTCCGAACATCTGGCCATTGCTGAGCAACGACAAACCTGACGGGGGCGATATTCGAAAATTCGAGACGCTGGGTACGCGTTCCTTTCCCATTGAAATGGCGATTGGCTATTCCCTCGACCTGCACAACCTCATCGGCAGCCGTAGAAAACAGGAGCGACTGCATTTTTTAAAAAATTACTGGATGGAACAGGTGCGCGATGTCAAAGGCATAAAATTGTACACATCACTACATCCGAAATGGGGTTGCGCTATTGGCGTTTTTGGACTGGAAGGACAAAAAGCAGGCGATATTTCATCAAAATTGTTCGAAAAACACAAGATTCACACCGTTCCGATTGAATGGGAAAAAATCAATGGCGTGCGCGTTACACCCAATGTTTACACGAATAAAGAGGATCTGGATAAACTTGTTCGGGGCATTCGTGGTTTAGCAGCAGGATAAATCACATGTAATTCTGCGGGAATTACAAAAAAACTTGACATCGGCCCCTTTAAAAACTTAACTTTGCGCCGAAAAAAATACTCAGCACTGCACACATGAGGCAACTTAAGATAACGAAGTCCATTACCAATCGTGAAAGCCAATCACTCGAAAAATACCTTCAGGAGATCGGTAAAGTCGATTTGCTTACGCCTGAAGAAGAAGTTGACCTCGCTAAACGGATCAAACAAGGCGACCAGATCGCACTTGAAAAACTGACCAAAGCCAACCTTCGCTTCGTCGTTTCTGTTGCCAAACAATACCAAAACCAGGGCCTTAGCCTCTCTGACCTCATCAACGAGGGCAACCTGGGCCTCATCAAAGCCGCTCAGCGTTTCGACGAAACCCGCGGTTTTAAATTTATCTCCTACGCCGTTTGGTGGATTCGCCAAAGCATCCTTCAGGCGCTGGCTGAACAAAGCCGTATCGTTCGCTTGCCACTCAATAAAGTCGGCTCGCTGAACAAAATCAACAAAGCTTTTTCTGAACTCGAACAGCAATACGAGCGCGAACCCAGCGCTGAAGAACTTGCATCGCTGCTCGAAATCACAACCGACGAAGTAGAAACTACGCTGGGCGTTGCTGCCCGCCACGTTTCGATGGACGCGCCTTTTGTTGAGGGTGAAGACAACTCCCTGCTGGACGTGCTGGAAAATAACACCATGCCCGGCACCGACTCGCACCTGGATTACGCTGATTCGCTGCGCCGTGAAATCGAACGTTCGCTCGGAACACTCACCGACCGTCAGGCCGATGTAATCAAACTGTACTTCGGTATTGGCGTTGAGCATCCGCTGTCGCTGGAAGATATCGGCGACAAATTCGGACTGACCCGCGAACGCGTCAGACAAATTAAAGACAAGGCAATCAACAAGTTACGCGCTACTAACCGCAGCAAAATGCTCAAAACCTATTTGGGCGCGTAGTTTCCGATTTTCATGAAATACCTTATCACGGGCTTGGGCAATATCGGCTCGGAATACGACGGCACGCGTCATAACATCGGTTTTGACGCCGTAGATGCGCTGTGCAAGAAATTAGACGGCTCCTGGCGCAACGACCACCACGGCGAACTCGCGGAGGTCAAACACAAAGGCCGCACCCTGATTCTGCTCAAGCCTAATACTTACATGAACCTGAGCGGCAAAGCCGTACGCTACTGGCTGCAAAAGGAAAAAATTGAACTGGAAAACAGCCTCGTCATCTGCGACGATCTTAACCTTGTTTTCGGCAAACAACGCCTGCGCGCCAAAGGCTCCGATGGCGGCCATAATGGATTGAAAAATATCCAGGAAATACTGGCCTCCGACGCCTACCCTCGCCTGCGCATTGGTATCGGCAGCGACTTCTCAAAAGGCAAACAAGTGAATTTCGTACTCGGTAAATGGTCCGAAGACGAACGCGCCGAACTCCCACACATATTAGACAAATCGGTTGAAGTGATTCTGGCCATGACCACCATCGGCATTACACGCGCGATGAATGTGCTGTCGAAATAGAATCAAAATGGGCAAAGCCTGATGGATATTTCTGCACGAGGCGCAGCCCTGTGCGAATGCAGGGACTTTTTTCAATAAACGCCAATGACGCTATAAATGCAAGGTTTTGATATTGAAACTTTGTAAAAACGTAGCCCCAACGGGGCGTAACGTCGGTAGCCTGAAAAATGTAAAAAATACCGAGGTGCGTAGCACCGTAACGTCGGTTACGTGTGACCGACGTTACGGTGCTACGCACCTTATCATATTTCTGCGATCATGTTCTACCGACGTTTTGCCCCGCTGGGGCTACGTTTTTAGCGTCATTGGCGGTGAGTCTGGCCGATAACAAACCAAGCGTTACTCGCCCTTCGTCCAAACGTTATTTTCCAGATCAATATCTGCCATGCGGCGCTGAGGGTCAATCTCGATTTTAGTGATCTTTTTCATGCGCTCCGGAATTTCAAACTCGAATTCAGGATCTACCCAGCGATGGTCGGGAAGGATGGTACGAGGGAGTTTGTTTTCCGGCTGTTTTGCGCCGCGCATCGTTTCGAGTGGCGCGTAGAAAATTTCCTGATCGCCATCGGAATACGTCACCAGAATATCCAGCGGCATGGCCATGCGGCCCTTGCGTTCGATGACCACGCGGGTTGTTTTACGACCCTCTTTTTCCACGAGTTTTATGCCATAGTCAATGGTATTCAAGGTATTACACCAGTCTTCGCGGTACCAGTCGAGTTCGAGACCGCTTTGTTTTTCGAACACCCGAATCACATCATTGGCATTCGGATGTTTGAATTTCCAGGTGTTAAAATAACGCAGCAGGCCTTTGTCAAAAGCGTCTTTACCCACGATATACTCCATCTGGTGCAGGAATACAGCGCCTTTCACGTAAGCCGCCAACGAGTACGCATAGTTGGTGTTAAAATGGTCGGCATGCGTCGTCAACGGTTCTTCCTTGCCGCTGGTGGCTAATGCAACATACGAATCGTAGGTGCTTTCCTGCGGATTGTCAACCGCTTTACGGCCGGGCAGCAGCCCCTCGCGGATGAGTTCATTTTCGACAATATTTTCGGCGTAGGACGTAAATCCTTCATCCATCCAGCCATACAGGCTTTCGTTTGAGCCAAGGATCATCTGATACCAGGAGTGCAGTTGCTCGTGGACGGCCACCCCTACCAGCGAATTCAACGGGCGTTTGCCTGTAATTAAAGTTGCCAGCGGGTATTCCATGCCGCCGTCGCCTCCTTGAATAAAGCTGTACTCACGGTAAGGGTATTTGCCGAAATGCTCATTCATGATGGTGCGGGCGCGACTCATGATGGCGGGCATTTTCTCCCATTGTTCGTCGTAGCCTTTGCCTTTTTTCCAGAAAAAGCGCATGATAGAGCCGTCTTGCGCTACGATATTCCTTTGCGTGTATTCCGGGTCGGCAGCCCAGGCAAAATCATGCACATTGGGCGTTTTGAAATGCCAGGTCAGTTTGTCGCCATCGGGCTGGCGCACGGTTGTGCCTGCAGTTTCGTAGCCATAGCCGATTTCCTCAGGATTCTGGAGGTAACCGCCGGCTGCGACGACGTATTTTTTATCTATTTTGATGGTAACATCAAAATCTCCCCAAATACCGTAGAACTCGCGGGCGATATACGGGTTGGCATGCCAGCCTTGCTGGTCATACTCGCACATTTTCGGGTACCACTGCGTCATGGAAAGGCGCACGCCTTCAGCGTTGTCGCGGCCTGAACGGCGGACTTGTAGCGGAACCTGCGCATCCCATGTCATGTCAAACTTTACCGTAGCGCCGGGCGCTATTGGTGTTGGCAGTGTCACTTCCAGGATGGTGCCATTGGTTTCAAATGTCGCTTTTTGCCCGTCAAGTTGCAGGCTGCGCACTTTGATATAGCCGATTTCTTCCGGCTTCAGGGCTGCGATGCGGCCGCCTACGCGCGGGTCAGCATCGGCAATGGTACGCGAGCGCACGTCCATCACACTTCCGGGCTGAAATGCGTTAAAATAGAGGTGCCAAAAAGCACGGGTCAGCGTATCCGGGCTGTTGTTCGTATAAGTAATCGTCTGGCTTCCGGTGTATTGATTGCTTGCGGCGTCCATATCAATCATCATCTGATAGTCGGCGTGTTGTTGCCAATACTGGGCCTGAGCGACATGTGTGAACACCAGAGCAAGGAATGCTGTGAAAAATATTTTTTGCATGAAAATCTAAATAGTGAAAAGGAAAGTATGCGAAGCGAATGGGTTGTTTAAAATCAGGCTCAAAAATACACCGGACTTTCAAAGGTAGTCTTTCAACGCTGATTAAATCGAAGGCCGTACATGCCCCGTACACTCCGGGCTGTTTTTTCTATCTTTGCCGCACGAAAGCAGTTTTGAATCAGTTTTTGAACACATCACGAGGCAAAATCTTTATTGCCACGTTTACGATGACCAAAAACATATAAATCCTGATCTAAACTCAGACTTGTACTGACATGAATATTCGTTTGGCATTTGCCTTTATTTTGATGGCGGCAATCGTGCGCCTCCTCCCACACCCGCAAAACGTCACGCCTCTGGCAGCGATGGGCCTCTTTGGCGCAGCCTATTTTCAGCGCAAATGGCTGGCATTTTTGTTGCCGATGGCAGCGCTTTTTGTGAGTGACCTGGTGTTGAACAATTTGATTTACAGCCACATGTTTGATGGCGGGTTTGTCTGGATGACTTCCGGCTGGATTTATGCCGCATTCGCGCTTGTAATTGGCGTCGGACTGATGGCTTTCAATCAGCGTGTTACAGCAAAACGCGTTCTGGCGGCGACCATTGCATCCAGCATCGTGTTCTTTTTAGTCACCAATTTCTGGTCATGGTCATCCTTCCCGATGTACCCCAAGACACCCGGCGGTTTGCTGGCTTGCTACATTGCCGGACTGCCTTTTTTGCTGAATAGTTTGCTGGGCGACATCTTTTTTGCCTTTGTGATGTTTGGCGCGTACGAATGGCTGACGCGCAAGCAATTGGCCAAAGCCTGATTTTTTCCTGAAATGTAACTGTTTAGGTTACACCCAATTCAGGTGGTTTTGCCTGTTTTGGGTGTAATGTGATGTTCATTATTGCTTGCCGCGATAGTTTTTCATTTCGCAGGCAAACAAAGCGTTTGTTCGGAATCGGATTTGTGCCGAAACCCAAACACATGCTCATTACATAATATAAATGTGTTGTGATTTTCGCGGTTTGAAAATACTGGAACAACCTGCAAAACCTTGAAAATTGCTTTCATCCTGAAATATGACTAAAAAAGCGCCAGTACCCAAAAAAGTGTCCGACAGCCGAACCGTGATGACGGAGCTCATTATGCCGAACGACACCAACCCGATGAACAACCTGATGGGCGGTTATTTAATGCGGTGGATGGATATTGTCTGTGCTATTTGTGCCGGAAAGCACTGCGAAGCACATGTCGTAACAGCGGCAGTTGACCATATCTCGTTCCAAAACCCCATACATCTTGGCGATGTTATCACCCTGGAGGCTGTCGTTACCAGAGCCTTCAATACCTCGGTTGAAGTGTACGTCGAAGTATTTGCCAACGACATCAAAGGGCAACACCCGCGTCGCTGCAATCATGCCTACTTTACGTTCGTCGCACTCGATGATAAAAAGAAAAACCCGGTACCAGTACCGCCGGTTTTACCTTTATCGAACGAGGAGCAACAACTCTTCGAAGGCGCCGCCCGCCGTCGTGAACTACGCCTGATCCTGAGCGGCCGTATCAAGGCAAAAGATGCTACCGAAGTCAGGAAATTCTTTTCCGATCTGGAATAAAAACGGATACAAAAATGGCCTGCAAGACAATTCATCTTGCAGGCCATTTTAAGCCTTAATGGTTATCCCAAAAGGCAATTATTGAGTGTTTTAAGCCGAAAACGACGTTCCGCAACCACAGGTACTTTTGGCATTCGGATTTTCAAAGGTAAAACCGCGATTGTCCAGACCACTGTGAAAATCAATTTCCATACCCAGCAGGTAAATAGCATGGGCTTTATTCATCACGACAGGAATGCCGCTGATTTCAAAATGCTCGTCATTTTCCTGAACGGTATCAAAACCCAGTACGTATGAAAAACCTGAGCATCCGCCGCCTTTAACGCCTACGCGCAGTGCATGGTCAGCAGGTATGTTTTGTTCGTTGCGAATCAAATTGAGTTGTTCCACAGCGCCCTGAGTCAACGAAATTGGCGTTGTTTGCGTTGCGGATTCGGATGTTTCAAGTATATCGCCCATGTGTTATAAACTTACGTCAAAAAAGAGTTGCAAAAGTAAGCAATAAACAAGGTTCGTAGCACCTTTGTTCAGAAATTGTCTGAATAAACAATCATCACCACATCATTACATCATAAAAGATGGAACAAATACTCGAGATACTTAAATACGTACTGCCTGCCGCGATCGTTTTTGCAACGGCCTATTTTTTACTGAAAAGTCATCTGGACAATCGGTTGGCCCTGGAGCGACTTCGAATGCGCAATGATTCCATGAAACTGACCCTGCCCATTCGTTTGCAAGCCTATGAACGGCTGACGTTGTTGTGCGAACGGGCCTCCATCCAAAATACTTTGCTGCGCGTCCGTATGCCGGAAATGAATGTCGGCGAATTGCGCGGTGCGCTCCTGCTGGCTATTAGTCAGGAGTTTGAGCACAACACCTCACAACAGTTATACGTATCTGAAACCCTTTGGAAAATCATCTCTTTAGCCAAGAACGATACGCTCGCACTGGTGGCCAATATCGCACCGGAACTGAATAAAACCGACGACGCCGACCTGCTGGCTTCGGCCTTGATGCAGGAACTGGAATCACGCGCTTTTGACACCTCAATGCAACGCGCGCTGATGGCTATTCGCACCGAAGCCGGACAGTTGTTCTGATCTGTCGCCTGCGGAAAATTCCAGCATGCAATACATGCCC
>JADZBJ010000149.1 GCA_020852155.1 Saprospiraceae bacterium
ATCAATCGCCCCCAAACAGGTGAGAAAATGACTTCTTTGGCCTTTGGCTGTCTGAGTACAATGGTTGTTAGCCCTTTAAAATACGCTGAAGGAATATACGACAAGACCTTTTCGATGTCCTCAATTGTACAGGCATGGCAACAGTCCTTTTGGGTTTTTTCAATAATGAATGTTACCGTTTGACCATTAATTTCCCGGATGACTGTACTGGTTTTACCGAGTTTTTCATAGAAAGTTCTGCTGTTATGCCATGAGGATGGAATGCTGAATTTACTTTGGGTTCTGTAACCCTGTTTATCGGTACCAATATTTCGATTTCTTCTTGTTGGGTTGTTCATCGTAGATTGATCTGCCGGAAATTGCTCTTAATTAGATGGTGCCTCATAATCTACATAAACGAGCAAATTAGATTAAACGCTAATGACGCTAAAATGCTAAGTTTTTGATTTTCAAAATTTTGCGTTTTTAGCGTCATTAGCGGTTAATCATAAAAAGCACAGCATCACTACCTATGTGACACCCTCATCCTTTATCCAGCAATCATTCAATGCAATTTTGCATTCACCAGCCTCAAAAATTCGGCCCTGGTTTTTTCGTTGTCCATAAACTCTCCACTGAAGGCCGATGTGGTCGTTTTGGAATTTTGTTTTTGAACGCCGCGCATCATCATGCACATGTGTTTGGCTTCCATGACCACCGCTACGCCGAGCGGATTGAGGGTTTCCTGAATGACGTCGCGCACTTCGAGGGTGAGGCGCTCCTGTACTTGCAGGCGGCGGGCAAAAACATCCACGACACGGGGTAGTTTGCTCAGGCCGACGATATAACCATTCGGAATGTAGGCAATGTGCGCTTTGCCGAAAAACGGCAGCATGTGATGCTCGCACAGGGAGTACAATTCGATGTCCTTGACGATCACCATTTCGCGGTAATCTTCCTTGAACATGGCAGAGCGAAGAATCTCCGCAGCATCCTGATCGTACCCTTGTGTCAGGAATTGCATGGCTTTGGCGGCTCGCTCAGGCGTTTTAAGCAAACCCTCACGTTCAGGGTTTTCGCCCACACCATTCAAAATGGCATTGAAATTTACCTTCAGCTCATTGGTAATGTGTTCGTCGTAGTAGTCTTTTTTATGATATGCCATGTTTAAGGATTGAGGCGATTGATTCGATTAAGTCCGATTGATACGATTTTTTCACCACGAAGGCACTAAGAAGCACTAAGAATCACTAAGAAAATCCGCGTTATCCGCGTTTTTAATCCGCGTTATCCGCGTTTTTAATCCGCGTTATCCGCGTTCCATCGCTCTACGCGTGCAATCGAATCAATCGGATTTAATCGAATCAATCAAAAACCTCTTTCCGGCATATTAGTTCAGCGTTTACTGCAAAAATTCGCTGATGAGCTGGTGAAAATGGTGTACGCCTTGTTCGCGTGCAGGTGAAAACCTGCCGTGGCGATAGTAGCGCGATCGTGTACCGAACTGAACCTGCTCCACAACGGCTTCGTCCTCACGCTCAACCAGATCAAGATCAGCCCCGGCTCCGGCGGCTAATTTGGCAGCATCATAAACGTACGACCTGAAACTGACTTTCGTCAAATCGCCTGTGAGCGGGCGAATGACGTTGACCGACAATCCCCAGGGATAAAAATTGAGCATGATGTTCGGGAACAACCAGAAGTAGTAGCCAGCCACATGTTGACCGTAATCCTCATGTCCTGCCGGCAGATCGAAGGTGTGCTCGCCGCCCTTGCCAATGCCGACCTGACAGTTGCCCCAGCGATAGCATTCTGTGCGGTAAGCATTCCAGTCGAGGGTGGCTGCCAGGGCCTTGTGTACAAATGGAATATGGAAACCCTCAAGGTAGTTATCGCAGTACAAAGCCCAGTTGGATTTCACGAGGTAAACGCGCGAGCGTTCGGGCGCAAAACGAAATTCTTCAATAGGCATGAATCCTACTTTGCGTTCGACATCGCCAATCCATTCATCAAAAGGCATGGCCGGATTCAATGAAGCGAATGCAAATTGCCGCCACTGTTTCATGGGCACATGCGTCAGGTTATCATCGGCGCAAGGGAAATTTTCCATGCCCTGCGTTTCAGGCATGGCCATAAACGAACCATCCAGCCCAAAGCGTCGCCCGTGGTAGTTGCACACCAGTCCGCGTTCCAGTTTTCCGGGATGTTCAACCAGAATTTTACCCCGGTGCGTACACACGTTCGACATACAGCGCATTTGGTTTTGCCCGTCGCGCAATAACAACAATGGCTCATCAATAAAATGATCCATGAAGTGAAAGGGCAGGGCGTCATTGGGCGTACGTACCAGGTCTTCGGCGCCGACGATCATCTGCCACGATCGGGCAAAAATATCTTCCCGACTACGCTCAAAAGTCGTTGCATCGTGATAAAACCGTCCCGGCAAAGTTGCCGCCCTGCGAATGTCTTGCTCGATTTGATACATATAAAACGATTGAAAAAGTGTAGGAAATTTGGGATTGATTTGATTGATTCGATTGATTCGATTAAGTCCGATTGATTCGATTTTTTCACCACGAAGGCACACGAAGAGACACTAAAAAAATCCGTGTAATCCGCGTTTTTAATCCGCGTTATCCGCGTTTTTAATCCGTGTTGTCCGCGTTCCATCGAATCAATCGGACTTAATCGAATCAATCGAATCAATATTTAACGGCTTGCAACACGGCTGCGTCGCCTTTTTCAGTGACGACACGCAGCAGATATTGGCCTGCCGGCAAATCTACTAACGAAATATCCAGGTTGTTTTCGCCGCTGGTGAGCGAGATGGATTTTTCCATCAGCGTTTTACCCAAAAGATCCACGACAGTTACGCGGGCATCGGCGGCCACATCGGCTTTGATGCGCAGTTGCGTCCAATCGGAGGTCGGGTTAGGTGCAATGGCAATATCCTTCAGGTTGCCCTGTGGCGTTGTGGTACCAGACAATTCGAGGCTACGGCTGCCGTTGGCATACCACACACCCCAGTTGCGGCTGGTGATAAAAAATTGCGGCTGACCCGAAGCGGTAATTTTATTCGAGGCCAATGAAATTCGATAAATATCCAGATCGCCCTGGAAATCAGGCGATTCAAAGATTACGGCATTATCCAGACGGTTGAACGATGGCCAGCCCAATGCGCCGTTATCCAGCAGGATAGTACCATTATCGCCTGTTTCGGCATTGAAGCCGATGATATGGTTTCTGTTGGCGGCGTTGTCTATATAGTCAAACGCCAAGATGTACGGCGAATTTTTGGAAAATGTCGGATCGCCGATGCTTGTGTTTTCCGGAAGACCACTGACCAACTTGCTGATAAAGGCATCGTTTGCAGGAGCGAATTCGCCGTTTTTATAAAATTCCAGGAAAGAAATATCCCAGTAACTCAGGTCGGTAGAGCCGTTGTTCAGTTCGTTGTAGGCGTCGTACATGACATAATTGCCGGAGTAATCGAACTCCAGTACATCAGCAAAGCGAACCTCGCCGGTGTTGGTCGGATTCTGGGAATAGGTCGGGTTGTACAATTGGAAACCCTGGAAGTCAAACGGAGGCAGCAGGTCGAAAACCCAAATCACTGGCTCTTCTGTCGTGCGAATACCGGCGATAAAACGGCCGTCTTTTGAGATGGCAGCATTGCGCCATTCAGGGTCGAGTGTCAGCACTGAAGCCGCGAATTGAATTGGAGTTTGTGCATAGTTGAAGTCAATACCTACGATATGTCCTTCTTCGCTGACAAACACCATGGAGCGACCGTCGTCAGAAACACTTGGGCGGCTCTTGACACCCTGGTTCCAGATAGAAATAATTTGATTTCCGGCGCCGTTGAACATGTCAATGCGTTGCTGGTCGTTGGTTACGGCAAAGATGAGGTCAGTGCCGGGGTTCGGACTGAGTTGGCCCAGGTAGTTACCGCCAGGTTCGGAGCCATTAATGCCTACTGCAGTGAATGCAGCAGCAGCAGCATTGGCTACACTTTGGCCATACAGTTCAGTGGCTGCCTGAATCACTGCGAGGCGGCAATCCACAAACTGGCTGGATTTTACGAGGTAGTCGTTCAGGGCTTTGTAATATACTTTTTCGGCTTTGTCATTGCCAACGGCAGCATTGGTGGCAAACAGGTAAAAGGCGTGGTTAGTAATGCCGCTGTTGATGTGTACACCACCATTGTCGTCATTGCCGTTGTACTGTTCGTTCGTGTGCTTTGGCTGATACCAGGTACTGCTGCTGCTTACGCCATTGTGCGGGTCTTGCAGGCTGCGCAGGGCATTGTTCGGGTTTTGGCCGGGCTGCATAACGTCTTCGCCAATAAGCCAGTCGCCCTCATCCACCATCACCGCAAAAATGTCTGCAAAAGATTCGTTGAGTGCGCCGCTTTCATACTGATATTCGAGGTTGGCGGTGCTTTCAATGACACCATGCGTCATTTCATGAGCGCCTACGTCGAGGCCGCGCGCCAGGCGTTTGAAGGTCGGGCCGCCATTGCCGTACCACATGGCGTTGCCATTCCAGAAGGCATTTTCCATGGAAGAGCCATCGGCTTCGGTAACATTGATGAATGAAATGATGTTACCGCCTTGTCCGTCAATGGACTTTCGACCGTGAGTGCCACGGAAATATTCATAACTTTCAATAGCATTGTAATGCGCTGAAATGGCCGCCGGGTAGTTAAAATTGGCGCTGCCCGCTTTCACAAAGTCATAATTGAATGTTTGTTGTACTTCGGGCGAAGTATTCAGGGCATCGAACGTAACGATTGCGCCGACTGGGTCGTTGGGCATAGTTGAAGCAGGGCCATTAAACATCTGGCGGCTGGCATCCAACAGGTAGTAGGTACTGCCGTCCTGCCAGGTGCCGAATTGACGTGTAACGCCCAGCAAGTCCGGGCCTGAGCCAGGTACTGGAGGCATTTCTGCGGCAGTTTTTGGTGCAAATTCGTCGTTTTCAGGAGCCGTATGATGGCCGGAGCAACTTTTGCCTGAAGCATTGCAAGTGTGGTTGTATTGATACAGCACCTCGCCTGTATTGGCATCCATAAAATAAACCAGGCGGCTCATCAGGTTCGGGTGTGCCTGCACGCGATAAGCCAGGCGCTCGCCGTTCAGGTTGCGCTCGGGGTGGTATATGATCAGTTCGGCCGTGAAAGGCTGGCCACCGATGATCGCGCGGTCGCGGTCGCTCCAGTTGGTTTTGATGCGATCCAGACCAATTTCCTGTTGTACTTTTTCGATGACTTGCGCAGCGCTCCATGTCGGAACGATGCTGATATCGGATGGGGTAGGGTAGTAGCGGCCATTTAAAGACTCAAATGCGCCATTGCGTGTATGGGCGATCACTTCAGCGCCATACACCGGAACACCCTGATATTGTTGTGTCAGGCGAATGTGTTGTTGGCCCTGCTCGTCCGTTTGAACACGCGATACCTTGAACTCGGCGCCGGCTTGTTGAATGCCGTTGAGTTGCAGGCTGGCGACATAATCCACAGCGCGTTCTGCAATGGGCTTGCTCTCTACAGCCGAACCGGATGCGGCAGTTTTGCCCTGAATCCAGATGGGCAGGCCGTTTTCGCCGCGCTGAATGCGCAGGTTTGCCGCAGGCGCTTCAGTGATGGGCTGTAATGCCGTTTTAGGCTCATATTTCATCGTTGGCAGGCCAAACGGATTTTCGGCCAGCGGTACGCCCGGGCGATTCCACTGTATGGCTTGCGGTTGCTTTGCAGGATGATCAGCCGATGGCGGTTTGGGCGGCTGAATTTTGGCGCTTTGCGCCGAAAGGGTTTTCGCCACCGCCAGAAACAGGACGAAAAGGAGGGTGAGTTTTTTCATTAGAATAAAAAAAAATTATGATTGGAAATTGATTGGTTCGATTAAATCCGATTAAATCCGATTAAATCCGATTGCACGCGTAGCATAGATTGCCCGCAGATTACGCAGATTATAAACGCAGATTACGCGGATATTAAACGCGGATTTTCGCAGATTTCTTAGTGAATCTTCGTGCTTCTTAGTGCCTTCGTGGTGAAAAAAATCGAATCAATCGGATTTAATCGAATCAATCGAACCAATTCATTTCACGGCTTTCTTGAAATATTCGTAGGTCAGTTTGAGTCCGGCTGCGCGGTCGAATTTTGGTTCCCAACCCAGGA
>JADZBJ010000150.1 GCA_020852155.1 Saprospiraceae bacterium
GGCTCAGCAGCAGACTCGCCAGGGCTACACGGCGGCGCTCACCACCGGAGCAGACTTTGATCGGACGGTCATCTTCCGGGCAGCGCAGGGCATCCATGAAAACGCCGAGGCGGTAATCCAGTTCCCAGCCGTTCAGGTGTTCGATTTGCTCCAAAACCTCGCCCTGACGTTCAATCAGGCGCATCATTTCGTCGTCGTCGGTGACTTCGCCGAGTTTTTCGCCAATGGTTTCGTTTTCTTTCAACAGGTCAACAATATGCTGAACGCCTTCTTCGACAATTTGCCGAACAGTCTTGTTTTCATCAAGGGACGGCTCCTGTTCCAGATAACCGATTTTATATTGCTTTTCAAACTCGATCTTCCCTTCGTAATTCTGATCGAGACCTGCAATGATTTTCAGCAGCGTGGATTTACCTGAACCATTCAAGCCTAAAACGCCAATTTTAGCGCCGTAAAAGAAGGAAAGCCAAATGTTTTTCAGGACTTGCTTTTGCGGAGGAAAGGTCTTGCTGACCCCCGACATGGAAAAGATTATTTTTTCAGACACCTTTATTGTGAGTTGATTTGTTGAACTGTTGAATTGGTTATTTGGTAAACTGGTTATTTGTTGAACTGGTTATTTGGTTATTTGAGAACGATTAAACAAATAACCAAATCCCCAAATAACCAATTCAACAAATAACCAATCCTATCACACCGACATTGGATCAATCTTGTCTGATTGAACGTCGTATTTTTTCATGAATGCTTCAATCGCCTTGTCGCTGATTTTGCCTTGTTTGTGCAATTGGCGCACGGCGGCGAAAGCGATGTACTTGGCAGAAATCTCGAAGTAATTGCGCAGGTTTTCGCGGCTTTCCGACAATCCGAAGCCATCCGTGCCCAGGGCGACAAAAGGCTGTGGCATCCAGGGCGAAACCTGTCCGGCAGTGACTTTGATCCAGTCGTTGGCGCTGACGAAGACACCTTCCTCGTTTTTGAGGGTTTGCGTAACGTAGGGCACGCGTTCTTTTTCACCCGGATGCAGCATGTTCCAGCGGTCGCAAGCCATTGCATCGCGGTATAACTCCGTCCAGGATGTTGCGCTCCAGATGTCGGTGCTAACGCCTTCTTTTTCCAGAATTTCTGCGGCTGCCAGCACTTGTTTCATGATAGAACCCGAGCCAAACAGGTGCGCTTTTGCGCCGCCTTTCGTTGCGGATTTGCGGAAGCGATACAAACCGCGTTTTATGCCCTCTTCAGCGCCTTTCGGCATTTCCGGCATCCAGTAATTTTCATTGTACAGCGTAATGTAGTAGATTTTATGCTCATTTTCTACATACATCCGGCGCAGGCCTTCATGAACGATCACGGCCAATTCGTAGGCGAAGGCAGGGTCATAAGTCACCACGCTCGGAATCGTCTGAGCGATGATGTGCGAATGTCCGTCCTGGTGTTGCAGGCCTTCACCGTTCAATGTGGTGCGGCCGGCAGTGCCACCCAACAGGAAGCCTTTACACATCATATCGGCTGCTGCCCAAACCATATCGCCAACCCGCTGGAAGCCAAACATGGAGTAATAAATATAAAAAGGCACCATGGGCAATCCGTGCAGCGCATAGGCTGTACCGGCAGCGGTGAAACTGGCAGAAGCGCCATCTTCATTGATACCTTCCTGTAAAACCTGCCCATCTTTTGCCTCGCGGTACATGATGCTCGGCAGACTGGTTTCGAGTTCGGTGTATTGTTGTCCTTTCTGGTTCCAGATTTTGGCCGAACTAAACATCGGATCCATACCAAATGTCTGCGCCTCGTCGGGCACAATCGGAACGATGTATTTACCGACTTCGGCATTGCGCACCAGCAAGGTCATGATGTCAATCATGGCCCTGGTTGTTGAAGGCAGTTTTTGTGCCGCAGCATCTTTGTCTTCGACAGGGCTTCCTTTCAGTTGCTTGTCAAAAAGCGAGAGGTCGGGCAGGTTGAATTTTTCAAATACATCAGAGCGCTCCGGCAAATATCCGCCCAAAGCAGCGCGGTGATCGCGCAGGTATTTGGTTTCGGGAGCATCTGAGCCAGGGAAGTAGAATTTTGCTGCGCGGGCTTCGTCGTCGGTCAATTGAAGTCCGTAGCGGGTTCTGATTTCGAGGCGGCTGTCGTCGCTGAGTTTTTTCGTCTGGTGGGCTTTATTTTTGCCTTCGGCGGCTTTGCCCATGCCATAACCTTTTACGGTCTTGACGATGACCAGCACAGGGCCTTTGGCTTTGGTCGCACGGTCGTAAGCGGCATAGACTTTTTTGGCATCGTGGCCGCCGCGACGCAGGTTGCGCAGTTGATCGTCGGTGTAATTGGCCAAAAGGGCTGCAATTCGATCGCTCAATGCGTCATGGCCAATTTTAGGAAAATCAGTACCGATCAATACTTTCCGGGTGAAAGCGCCATCGTTTTTAGAGGCAATTTCCTGAAAATGGCCATCCAGCATACCTTCGAGGCGAGCGAGGAGAACGCCTTCTTCGTCTTTAGCGAAAATTTCATCCCAATCGCTGCTCCAGAGGACTTTGATGACCTGCCAGCCTGCGCCAAAGAAATGGCGTTCGACTTCCTGAATGATTTTGCCATTACCGCGCACCGGCCCGTCGAGGCGTTGCAGGTTGCTGTGCAGCACGAAAACGACATTATCGAGATTTTCACGCGAAGCCAGGCCGATGGTACCGTAGATTTCCGGTTCGTCTATTTCGCCGTCGCCGATGAAGTGCCAGACTTTACCGCCGTTTTGTGGTTTTAGTCCGCGGCTTTCCAGATATTTCATAAAACGCGCCTGATACAGGGCCGTCATCGGGCCGAGGCCCATGCTGACCGTTGGCGCCTGCCAGAATTTTGGCATACGACGCGGGTGCGGGTAACTGGATACACCGCCAAGGGTTTCCTGACGAAAATCAGCGATGGCCTGCTCGGGCAGGCGACCTTCCCAAACGGCACGGGCGTAAATACCGGGAGAGGCGTGACCCTGAAACATAAACAGGTCGCCACCATAATCTGCCGATTTTTTCCGCAGGAAATGGTGAAACAGCACCTCGGTCATGGTCGCGCTGGCGGCATAAGTGGCAATGTGGCCACCCAGATCAAGGTCTTTATCCTGCGCATGAAGCACCATGGCTTGCGCATTCCAGCGAATGATATTTTCAATACGCGCTTCCAGTTCGAGATCGCCGGGATAGGCAGGCTCATCTTCCGGCGCGATGGTATTCATGTAGGGCGAGTTGAGGGCCGGGCCGCTGTTGGCAGCGCCGTGTCGGGCCATCAATTGGCGCAGTCGGGCAAAAAGCTCTTCTGTTCTGGCTTTCCCCTGGCCTTCAAGCACTTCTTCAAGCGCTTCGAGCCACTCTTCCTGTTCGAGTTTCCAGTCGTCCGTAATCTGAATATCTCCCATAATTTTTTTGGGTGATGATGTGAATGAAAATGGTCGCCAGACATTCGGCTGAATGCAAGCGGCGCAAAAGTAGAAAATGATCTGCTAATTCAGGGTTTACGAATTGGTATCTTTCACCTGTTCCAGCAGCCAGTCGCGCTCCATGAGCGGATTGGTTTCCATGATGAGTGCCCTGAATTTTTCGCGTTCGGCTCTGGAGTGAATTTTCAGGCTGAGTAATTTTTTCATCAGGCTGATCATGTTTTTATAGGCCGTTTTCCGGGCAGGGTCTAATGCTTCCTTGCGTTGCAAGTAAATTCGGAGGCTATCCAGCAAGGATTCAAAAGCGTCGTACTCATCCAGTTCAAAGTAGATTTTTAATAACATCGTTTTGGCAATGATGTTGAAAAGCAGGTCGTCATATTCAAAATAGGCCAGCAAGCGTTGCGCTTTGTCGTAGTCTTTTTTCTCGAAATAGACCCTCGACAGGTTGAATTTGACCACAGAGTCGCGGTGTCGCTCTTCCAGGTGCTGTTGATATTTTTCGATGAATTGTTCGGCCCACTCATAATCCCTGTTGCGCAGGGCTGCACCGACCGCATTACCAAAGGTGTATCGAAAGGTGTCGTCATTTTCGATGAGTACGCCTGTGTTAAATCCGCTTTTATACAGCGCAAATACGCGTTGCGTAAACTCCGGGCGACCACGATTGATCTTGCCGATACAATAATTAAGGGCCGTCAGGTAATAGTTACGCACTTCTGATTTTGGCGCTTTGCTGGGCGCCTCCTCCAGCAAAGCCTCAAAATGATCGTAGTACGTTTCTTCATCAGGATGCGAAGACAACATATAGGAGTAGTAATTCAGGGCGAGTGTACTGGCGTCCAACAGTCCTTTTTCGGTAATATATGGAAGCGCCTGCGGCAATAGCCCATCATTATAATTCGCCTTTTGGTACACTTTTCGGTGTGCCAGCATGGCATTGCCAAGGGCTAATCGTTCGGAGAGAAACCACACTTCAAGGGCGTCGGCCATTTCCTGAAGGTTCACGGAATCATTCTGGGTAATACTGAGTTTGTGCTCGTATTCCTCCTGTTCCAGAAAAAAGCGATTTAACAGGTAATATCCATTGCGCAGGGGTTGATCTTCGAGGTGTTCACGGCCGATACGCTGCGCCTGCCGGTAGGCTTTGTCTAATTTTCGTTGACGATAAATGCGTGAAAGGGCAACCTGCATCCGCACGCGGTCGTCCATGCTTTCAGCAAACACGAGATATTCCTCAACGGCTTTCAGCAGGAAATACATGACCTGACGCATGTAGGCATCATCAAACGGCTCGCGGGGGAAAATATATTTCCAGGCTTTTTCCTTAATAAAACCGTCTTCGGTTGAAGCCGTGTTTTTTACCATAAACTCAAACAGTCGCACGACGTCCTTGCGCTGATTGTGTGCCGGCGATTGAAGCCATTTGTTCAACTCCCGTATCTCTTTCTTTTGCAAAGACTTGACGATCTCTGCCAGTACGCTTTTTTGCATTAGGCTTATTGTAATGTGTTCAACAAAAACGGTGAAAACAGTGGCGCAAAAATGGCCTTAATGTTTAAATATCAAGCATAAAATGCCATAAATTTTCAATTTTTCAATTTAACCATTAAAAATATATTTTCAACAAATGCGAAATTTTGTCCTTTTGCCCCCCGTTTCGCTGCCTCACTTTTGTATCGTCGAAGAAAGGCCATCCCATTCCGTAATCCTTCAACTCATGAGAAAGTACCTTTTAATTGCCATTACAATGTTGTTCTGCACCCTGGCTCAGGCTCAGGGCTGGGAACGTGCATATGGCGGCGGCGGGCAGGACGCGGCGAACGCCGTTGCTGTAACGCCCGATGGCGGGTACATTCTCACCGGCTATTACAATCTTAACAGCCGAATTTCTTTAATCAAGGTAGATGCTGACGGTAACCAGCAGTTCGCAAAGTATTACAACGTCACCAACGGCGAAGGCACTGGCGTTGTGGTCACGCCCGATGGCGGCTTTGTGGTTTGTGGATACAATAGTCAAAATATTTACCTGTTCAAAACCGATGCGTTTGGCAATTTACTGTGGTCAAAGTCCTATGGTAACAGCCTGATTGAGAAAGGCCTTGGACTGGTCCGCCTGTCCGATGGTGGTTTCGCTATCGTCGCCAAACGCAACAATGGCTCTGGAAATCAACACAGTATGATGGTTCTGCGGACTGACGCCGCCGGCAATCAGTTGTGGTTGAACACTTTCATGAGCAAAGCCACCAATCCCGAGAACGGGGCTTCTATCGCACTGGCATCCAATGGCGACATTATTGCCTCCTGCGAATCCAAGATCGGTACGGGTAGCATTGACATCTATGTTACCCGTATCAATAGTGCATCGGGCCAGAAAATCTGGGAAAACAC